>JAIOYR010000029.1 GCA_021740995.1 Taibaiella sp. | reverse complement strand
TGTATCCATCATTGAAGATGAGTTAGTGGAGAAAATGAGAGCATATCATAGCCTGAAGAGCGGAGAGCCTTATACTGCGATAACCACAAAGGAAAAAGACTACCGGGCAAAGCGCATCACTGCATACCTAAACCTGCTCGATAAGCTGGTAAAGCGCCAGCTTCTTTCACTAAAGAAGATGCCTTTTGATCAACGCAACGAATTAGCTAGGTACTTTGAATTGTTGCCGGATTCCGATAATGCAAAGAAATTGTACAATGAAATGACACAATTGCCAGAGGGAGTGCCAAAGGCATTGTTACAACAGCAGTTACGGCAGCAAATTGTGGCTGGAGCAATTGATGTAAATATCATGGCTAAAGTAGACAATCTGAATTACCTTCCAGATGGCACACCGTTACCTGTCGAATATTCGGACGCGCTATCGGCACTGCGTGGCTTTGCAAACAGTGACCTAGAGTCATCTGTAGTTCTCTCAGCGGGTTACAATCCACGTCTATACAGTTACCTGGAGAAATTCAATGATTTTTTCCCCGATCAGGATGAGCAAATCAGAAAGAAAGTCACCTTGAAGGTCAGCGATTATCGCTCTGCACTGATACAGGGGAAAATACTAGCAAAGAAGGGGGTATGGGTTTCAGAATTCAGAATAGAGTCGGGTCTCAATTGCGGCGGGCATGCTTTTGCCACTGATGGGTTTCTGCTCGGGCCCATATTGGAAGATTTCAGACAAAAAAGAACAGACCTGGCAGGCGAGTTGTTACAATTATGCAATAACGCAAATGAAGCAAAAGGAAATCCTACGTTTACCACACAACCCGCTTTAAAAATTACTGTGCAAGGAGGTATAGGCACGGCAAACGAAGATGAATTCATCAGGGAATATTATGAACTTGACGGTACTGGATGGGGAAGCCCCTTCTTACTGGTGCCAGAAGCCACAAATGTAGACTACAACACTTTGGAACAACTCGCAACTGCATCGAAAGAAGACTACTACTTAAGCCATGCTTCTCCACTCGGTGTACCGTTTCATAATTTCAGAAAGAGCACCTCAGAGCAACAGCGAAATGTTCGGATAAATAAGGGTAGACCAGGCAGCCCGTGTTACAAAAAATTTCTGTCATCAAATACAGAATTCACCACTACACCTATTTGCACTGCATCGAGGCAATACCAGAATTTAAAGATTAAACAATTAAAAGAACAGAACCTTCCAACTAATATATATAAGGCTGAGTTGAAGAAGGTAACAGAGAAGGACTGCCTTTGCGAAGGGCTGTCGGTGTCTGTGTTGCTTAAAGACAATATTAATTTGTCGCACAATCTCAGTGCTGTTGCGATTTGTCCGGGTCCCAATCTGGCATACTTTTCCGGCACATTTACATTGTCTGATATGGTAAGTCATATTTATGGGAGGAAGAACATACTAAATCCTTTGCCACGCCCCAATATGTTTATTAATGAACTAAAACTATATGTCGACTATCTAAAGAATGAGATTGATAAATGCTCACAAATACTGAGTCAGAAACAAGAAAACTTCTTATATACTTTTAAGGTCAATCTGCTCAATGGAATAAATTATTACAAAACACTGGCACCAGAGCTGAAAAAGGAAACGGCAGAATACATAGACAGAATGATACATCAGCTAAGCGACTATCAGGAACAACTCAATACGCTACCAATAACATCAAAAGTGTTTATTCGCAATTAGAAGATTGACTGACTTTTAAAACTCAGCATTTCGGGCACTTCGGCCAGCTAAGACACACCAATTGTAAGCATAAACGACATTGGTCTTTTATAGAGCTGCTAAGGCATCAGTAGAGTCTTCACGTATTTTTTGTTGTAAATTTCTCTTTCAACCTGTCTACCAAATAATATACCATAGGAACTAAAAACACAGTCAATATTAATGATGAAAGTAGACCACCAATAATAACCCAGGCAAGCCCGTTTTTCCATTCTGCGGCAGTTCCAGTTGCCATTGCAATAGGGAGCATACCGACAACCATTGAAATTGTTGTCATTAGAATGGGTCTCATGCGACCTTTTCCGGCAATTATTAGCGCTTCCTTAAAGTGTTTACCTTCTGCTTTCAATTGATTGGTAAAATCCACAATTAGAATAGCATTTTTTACTACTAATCCCATTAGCATTATTAAACCAAGCAAGGCGAACAAACTCAAATTACTTAAGGACAAATTCAATGCAAGGAATGCACCAATTGCCGCTACTGGAATAGAAAACAAAACCACAAATGGATAAACAAAACTATCATAAAGTGCCACCATGATCAGGTAAATCAGCAAAAACGAAATCACCAACACGGAACCTAAAGCTCCAAAACTATCATTCTGTCTTTTGATGTCGCTACCCCAGGTCATTTGTATACCATTAGGTAGTGGATTTTCCTTGAGATAGGCTACTACATCATCTGCTACAGTTCCTGAAGGTCTTCCCAATGCGTCAGAAGTTAGTGTAACTGCTGGTTGGCGGTCTTTCCTTTCTAAAAGAGATGGAGAATTGTCTTGCTCAACATTTGCAAATTGTGAAACTTCCACAGGCAGCCCCATAGGATTGATGATGGAAAGTTGATGAACATCGTCAAAATTTTGTCGAGAGAATTTATCTAACCAAATTCTTACGGGATATTCTATGCCGTTTTCTGTTAATGTTGCATCGTCATTACCAGTAAAAGCTGTTCTTAGGTTCGTTCCTACATAAGCAGTTGTTAAGCCCAATCGTTGCATTTTATCCTTGTCGGGAATTATTTTGTATTCCGGACTGCCAGCTTCTACAGATAGACGAACATTATCAGCACCTGGTATTTTTTCAACTATGGTTTTTAGTTCTTCACCGGTTTTCATCACCAAGTTCAAATTACTTCCGCTTAATGTAATTTCTATGGGTGCTGATCGAGGAATTAAACCTAAAGCGGCCATGGAATAATTTATACTCGGAAATTTCGACTTTAAGTCGTCCCTTAGTTTTTTCATAAATGTTTCTGTCGGCACATTTTTGAGTTCTTTTTTGGACTTTAATTGAATGGTAAATTCTGTTTTATTTGCAGAACCTACACCCAAACTTCCTATTCCTGTGCTTGGTCCACCAATGTTGCTGAATACCGTTGCTACTTCGGGTTGTTGAATAATGTATGTTTCAATTTTTTGAGCAATATTATTGTTTCGCTGAATAGAAGTTGATTTGTCAAATTCCAATGCCATTTTGAATTTTCCCTGGTCGCCTGTTGAGATCAGTTCTTTTCCAATAATTCCTTGCTTCATAATTCCTAGCGTAATTACAAAAAGCAACAAAACAACTCCTGTAAAAATGAGTTTATGACTCAGAACCCATTCTAATTGCCTGCCGTACCAATTGGTGAAAGTTTCTAATTGATGCTCAAACCCAAGCAAGAAACGATTGAAAATGTTAGTTGGCTGTAAATCTTCCTTCTTACCAATACGCGATGCCAGCCAAGGTGTAAGCGTAAAACCTACCAATAAACTGGTAAGAGTAGATGTTACTACAACTACTGAAAACTGTTTGAGCATGTCGGCAACAAACACTTGCAAAAATAGAATTGGCAAAAACACGACAACATCAACCAATGTGATAGATATTGCAGCGTAGCCTATTTCTGTTCGTCCATCCATGGCTGCAACTCGTTTGTCTTTTCCTTTGTCTAAGTGCTTTTGAATGTTCTCCAATACTACCACTGCATCATCCACCAAAATGCCTATAATTAATGACATTGCAAGCAAGGTCATAAGGTTGAGCGTGTAACCCAGCAGCCACATCACTGCAAATGCTGTAACTAAGGAAGTTGGGATAGCTACAATTACAATTAAAGAATTTCTGAAACTTCTTAGAAATAAAAGCATTACCAATGAAACCAATAAAACTGCTAATATCAAATCAAATACGACAGAATCTACTGCAGCAATGGTGTTGTCTGTGCTATCGTCTGCTATTATAAATTTCACACCAGATATAGAATTTTGCTGTTCGATGTATTTAAATCTTTCTCTAACTAATTTTGAAACATCAACGGCATTAGCATCACCTTGTTTTTTCAGCATTAAACCAATGCCGTTTTTACCATTATAGCGACTAATAGAAGTTGTTTCTTTTATGCCATCAATAACCTCTGCTACATCTTTCACATAAACTGGACTGCCTAAAACAGGCATTCCCACCTGAACATTTTTAATGTCGTCTAATGATTTGAATTTTCCAGTTAAACGAACCGAATTGTTTTCATTTTCAGTTTGTACTTTGCCGGCAGGTAAATCTATGCCTGATCGATTAATGGCTTCAACAACCTGAACCATTGAAATTTTGTATATTTTCAGTTTGTCCTGATTTATTTTCACTTGAACTTCTCTTTCTTCTCCTCCTAATATTGTGATCTCCGCAACGCCCTTTATTTGTTGAATTTGTGGCAGATAATCATCTTTTAATTTTTGATAAAACTCTGTGGCAGACAAATTACTTGTTGCACTTATAGACATTATCGGCAAATCATTTGGGGAAACTTTACTCATCACAGGGCTTAAAATGTCCTGTGGTAGATCTTTGCGAATGTTATCAATGTAGCGTTGGGCATCTTGCATTGTTTTATCTAAATCCGTGCCGTATTTCAGATTTGCAATGATGATAGATGCATTAGGTAGTGATTTTGTTACCAGGTAATCAACCCCTTCTAAGTTGGATAATGCATCTTCTATTTTTCGTGAAACTGATGTTTCTACTTCATTGGGTTCGGCACCTGGATATACTGTTTTAATTACCACAACTGGTTGATTAAAGTCAGGCATTAATTCGTAACTCAGATTTTTATACCCTATAAAACCCAACAAAGTAAATACGCTGAACAGAACTATTATCAGCGACGGACGTTTAATTGAAATTTCTGTAATATTCATTTTTTGCTTTGATTTTATTTAACTGATACACTTGCACCGTCAAAAAGATTTATAAATCCATCTGTGACAATTACATCACCTTCATTTAGTCCGCTTAATACAACTACTTTATTCTTTATCCTTTTCGAAATAGTGATACTATACAATATAGACTTGCCGTTTTTAATCAAATAGATTTGTGGTTGATCTGCCGATCCTACTATTGCTGATGCAGGGATAATTATGCCCTTTTCCTGGGTGGCATTTTTCAAATTCACTTTACCAAACATCCCTGATTTTATTTTCAAATCTGGTGTATTATTTACCGTAAACTGAATTTGGAAGCTATTACCCATATTTGCTTTACTGCCTATCATGGTTGCCTTTCCGGTTAACAGGATATCAGAATAAGCGTCTACTATTAGAGAATAGCTTTGGTTTATTTTGAATTTGCTCAACTCATTTTCGGGAACGTTTACTGTGAATTTTAAAATTTTGATGTCCGTGATTTGGAGTAATGGGACCCCGGGAGCAGCGAATGCTCCCTCTTCACTTAATTTTGCAGTAACTACACCGTCAAAAGGCGCTTTAACAGTGGTTTTGTTTATTTGTTCAAGCAGTGTGGCTCTTTGCACTTTTGCAGATCTTAACCCTAATTCTGTTTTCTCTAACTGAACACCTTGTATGGCATCGGCTTTAGCCAAAATCGTATATCGATTTAAATCAGCCTCCAAGCCTTCAATTTGCACTTCAATAGTTTGTAGTTGCAGTTTCAATAGTGAATTATCTAACCGCACTAATGATTGTCCTTTGTTTACGACACTTCCTACATCTACTAATACCTCTTTTATTTTTCCCTGTAACTCTGCACTTATTTTCGTTTCCTTGTTAGGTTCAAATGTTCCTGAATAAGCAGATTCAACATTCACATTTTCTATTTGCAGCGTGTCCGCCTGAACATTGATAGCTTGTGCTTTATCGTAATGGTAAACTTTGCTTTGCGTAGTTTCTTTGTTGTTTTTTAATTTGATTACTATCAAGGCAATAAATGCCAGTGGTATTATAAAGTATAGTGATTTCTTGAGTATCGATGATTTCGTATTCATTGTAATATTTATTTAGATGTTGAAATATTGCCAGTTAGTTTTTTAAGCTCTAGATCTGCCTTTAGATAATCGATTACTGCTGATAAGTAGGTTTGTTGAGCTTCTCTCAATGCATTATCTGCAAGTACAATGTCTGTTAAGCTTGCCACTCCTTCTTTTTGTTGAAGTCCCGTTTGCTCATAAATTGTCTGAGCCAGTTTGATTTGTTCTAAAGTAGTTGTAACTGATTTTTGGGCAACCAAGGTTTGCAGTTTTGCGTTTTCAACCTGCATATGATTTTGTTCGGTAAGTAGGCCAGATTGAAGTTCACTGTTTTGAACCTCAAGTTTTTTCTGACTGATTTTCCGCTGTGTAACAGTTCCGTTGAACAATGGATAGGACAAAAGAATTCCTGCAAAGCCAATGGGATAGAAATTCAAAAAGGAGTTTGGGAGTCCGTTATACCCAAATCCGGTAGTGCCATATGTGCCGATTAGATTAAGTGAAGGCAAATACCTTGATTTGTTTAGTGTGCTTAGTTCACTAGATAGTAGTCGGTTTTGCGCCTTTAGTATTCGAATGTCCAAAATGGACGAAGGTGTATATTCATTTGAGCTTTGATATTGAATGTCCGCTTCAATTTGTAGTTTTTGCTCAATGGAAATACCCATTGCAAATTTCAAAGCATTTAGAACTTGCTCATATTTACTTTCTATCTTCTCCTTTTGCGTGGCTAGTTGTGATACTTGCAATTTTACCTTGCTTACATCTGTCCCTTTAGCAAGCAATTGTTCATGGAGTAGTTGAATGTTTTTTAATAGCCTTTCAGCATTTATAAGGTTACTGTCAATAAAAACCATCTGATGTTGCAAAATTTGAGCATTGTAGTACAGGTTAGAAATTTCAAAATAGATTTGTTCTTCCGTCTTTTGGTATTGCAATTCTATTATTTCCGATACGATTTTTGTGGTTTGAATGGCTCCGTAAACTTGCGGATTGTAAACAGGCATTGACAACTGTAAATTGGCGTTGATGTTGTGCGGAACACCAAATTGCGCTTCTTTAAACTGTCCATCAGGTGCCGTCGGGCTAAATGTTGACAGAGGCATTAGCTGATAGGGAAGGTTTGTGAAATACTTGTAGTCGGCATTCACAGTTACCTTCGGAACTAAATTTGCTTTTGCTTCTTTCTCTTTTTGCTCACCAATGGCAATGCTATTTCTACTCATTTGCAGGCTTTTATTTCGAACCTGTGCCGTATCAATACACTGCTGCAATGTCCATACCTGGGCTTGCCCTCTATAAACTCCTATTAAAAGCAACAGCAGTAGCAATGCCTGTTTGTGAATGTTTACTAACTTCATTAGTCAAATTTTTTCTACTTAATGAGCAATAATTGGCTTTCAATCGTTCCTTCTACCCAATGTTTTACCATTGGCGCAATGTTTACATAGTCTCCCGGCATTAGTGTGACTTTTAAGCCATTTTCATTTTCAAAAATCACCTCTCCTTCCATACATATCAGAAGCGCTGGTGTTTTTGTTATGTGTTCTTTTAATATCCCGCCTCGCAAAATTTGTATGGCGGTTGCATTGCCCAGATCACTTTTAAATAGAGAAGTTGCTGAAACAGGTTTTTCCTGTGTATGTAGTTCTTTTATGTTCATTGGAAATATTGATTAAATGTTGTGAATGAAATCTGGATGTTGTCAAATTGCTTTGATGCTTCGGTGTCGTCTTTGGCTTCTGAAAGTTCATTTACCATATCAATGTAGGGCAACAGCCATTTGTGTAGTTCATCGTGGGCCTGGCCTTCCATTGTACAATTGGAAGTAAGTAATTCGATATTGGATTGCAGCTTTTCAGCTAGTGATTTGTAGTCTTTTTGCTGAGCTTTAGAGAAAGAAATGACATCATTTTCCATATTACGGATATGAGTTATCATATTTGCATCAACCTTCCATTTTTCTCCCTTGTTAAGTTCTATGGTTTGTATTTCAGCTTTATGCTCATGTTCTTCGTGAGTAGCGGGTTCGGTTTGCTCGTTTGATGTTTCGTTTGGTGTATTACCACAACTGAAAAGTAAAAAACTGAGCGCAGCAAGTAAAATTGTTATCTTCTTCATGATCTCTTTTTTGTTATTGTGAAATGTGCAATGATTGCAAATACAAGGGTTACAGAAATTCTAAACACCATCGCTTTTATTGTTTTTGCTTCGTATATACCACCAGAATTGGCGTGAAATAGAAGCCCGACAAAAGCCGATACTAGAATAAGCGTTGAGATTCCTAAGAGTGCAGCTGTCCATTTTTCGCCTTTGACATAACCATACGCAGCGAAAAAATATATAATGCTACTGATGAAATTTGACCAAACTACAAACAAAACGTAGTTGCCTTCTTTGGCTCTAATACCAAACAAATCAAATATTACTGATGTGCTAAGGAAAAAGGTAAGCAATCCAAACCCTGCCAAGAGTACTGCTAATATGTATGGAATGTATTTTTTCACTTTCTATGGTTTTACTATTTCTACAGCTTAATGCATTGTATAGAATTACCGGTCCTAAAAAATAACCGCTGCATTCTTTTGGCAGTTCATTCTATTGCTTGTTTCTTATCAATGTCAATACTGATTGTATCATTTTGTCCCCATTTATCTTTATGTCAAATTGAAAATTTGCTACTCGCCATTTGAACATTTGAAGGCGAAATGTCCCCATTACAATATGCATCAGCTCATCTGTGGTTATTTCATTAGTAAATGTTTTCTTTTCTTGCCCTTCCATTATTATCGGCATCAGGTGCTTCATCTTTACACCCATAATTTCCAATATTGTTTCATTGATCCGCTGACTTTCTTCCATTAGCCCGTCAGAAAATACTGCAACTACGTAGTGAGGATTCTTTTCGAAAAAAGAAAATTGGCTCTGAAAAAGGGTTACAAACTTTTCTTCTGGTGTTTGTTCAGCTGAAATTGCCTTAGTGTATCGCTCGTCCATATTCCTGGCAAGATATTTAAGCAATGCAATGATGATTTCTTCCTTGCCCGTAAAATGCCTGTATATAGCACTTTCAGAGAATTTCATTTCTTTAGCTAGGTTCTTTATTGTCAAACCACTAATACCCGAAACGGTTAGTATCATACCCGCTGCTCCTATAATTTCAAGTTGCCGGTCTGAAATTGTTGTTGTCATTTTTTATTTATTTTAAGCAGTTATTTGTTTCATTTTTAAGAAGGACACCCCTAACCATATTACGGATGTAGTCATTGCTATTGCCCCTATAAGTACCAAGGCCGGAGGTAATCCTAAATACACTTCAGTCAATATCCCAATTGGCATAAGTATACCCGTCAAAGACAACCAGGAGATTATCTTTACATTTCGGAGATGCGCTTTAAAATGCATGAGTAAGTATCCTACTAGTATATTCAGAAACGCGAAAAGGTTCCCATGTACATGCGCTAGTCTTGTTTCAAAATGTTTGCCAATACTATATGAATTTGCCCATTCCTCTTTGCCCGGCGCAAAATCCCGAAGGTATATGAGCAGAAATCCATACGCCATGAAAAATCCCATTGTCAAGAATCCTATTGCAATATTGTTTTTCCCTTCCATTTTGTGCTTATTTTTATGTGAGTGAACATTCACTCTGCAAATGTAGTGCAACTTAAGGTAAGGAACATGACAGATATCATAGCCCGAGGTGATTATTGTTAGGAAAGGGTTGAAATTTCAATAAATGAAAGGACTTTAACTGTTAGTTGTGCTAAAAATGCAATAGGGCAATATGAAGACATTCCAAAAAATCTTCAATAATAACCACTGTACGGGAGTAAAAGTACTTTTTGCACAAAAGAATATCGCTCGCCAAAACTATCCCAATATTCCAGCGATTGGCAAGGGCATACCAGTTCGTTCCGTACGCACCGAATAGTTTGCTTTATGCTTGCAGGATGTTTCGCTTTTTTTCTGTCTGTGGGTGAGCCAGTGCCATATTTTTACTGAGTGGTTATCAATGCATCTCATCCGATAGACAATAACCATAGCAGAGCCAATAGTTAGTAGTCCTATGAACATTATCGAAGCGTTTACGCCAAATGCATCTGCAATAACTCCCGTAATAATGGCACCAATAGCATACCCTAGATCACGCCAGAACCTGAAAATGCCTAAGCTGTTTGCCCGATCTGTGGGATGAGTATTCTCGGCTACTGTAGCCAGAAATGTAGGGTAAACCATTGCAGTACCAAAGCCAAGAATGGCAGAAAGAAATATAAAGTGTGGCATTGATTGGGCAAATACTAAAACAATTAAAGCAATGCCCTGCAATAGCATTCCAAGAAAAAGCAAATCCTTTTTGCAAAAATAGTCGGCTAAGCGTCCGGTAAAAAGCTGTCCAATACCCCATACAGCAGGGTAAATGGCTGTGACAATTCCTATTTCTGCTATGCTAAATCCCTTTGATAGCAGCAGTATTGGGAATATCCCCCAAGCCATCCCATCGTTCAGGTTATTGATCAATCCAGCTTGTGTCAAAGATCCAAGATTTTTATTCTTCCACGTTGTCTCCCAAAATACTTTATTCAATTTGGGAACTGTGCTTGTTGTCGTTTCCTGCGCTACATGATGCTTTGTGTCTTTTACAAATAACCAGCTACCAAAGAAGCCCAGAAATGCCAACACAATGCCAATATAGAACGGGTAAGGCCGCAAACCATAGTGCGAAGCTATCCATCCGGTAAGGAAAGCAACAACCGCTACTGCAATATAGCCAGCAAATTCGTTCAAGCCCATTGCAAAGCCTCGTTGCTTTTCTCCCACCAAATCTATTTTCATCATCACGGTGCTGCTCCACGCTAGTCCTTGATTAATGCCTAACAGTATGTTTGCAGCAACTATCCAGTTCCAGGTATCTGCATACATCAACACAAATGGAACAGGTATTCCTATCAACCATCCTATAGTCAGCAAATTTTTTCTACCTATTTTGTTCGCCCACTTTCCCGTCAGGTAATTGGTGAATGCCTTAACTATGCCAAAAACAATGATAAAGGAAAGAATAGCAGTTTTTGCAGCAATATGAAATTCTACTTCGGCTATTTGCGGCAAGATGCTCCTTTCGAGCCCTATCATACCTCCAACAAACGCATTGATAATAACGAGCAGGGTGAACTGCCTCCAGTTTTCCTTCAGGCCTAATTTTGTCTGTTTCATTGGTTACCCGTTTTGATAATTTCGTTGTTATCTGAGCAATTGTAGGGACTGCTACCGCTAAAGCAAAGTTCAAACAATAATCGGAATATCAACTATGTCCGGTGAAGCGCCAAAGCTAATGGATAAGATTCTTCGGTTTAATAGATCTTCTTTCGCATCTCCGGCAATAACTCACCCTCCTCACTCACCCATTCCGGCAGGCAATAAAAATTGCCCCGCACACCCGGCAATTTGTAAGGGACTAGCCGTTTCGATTTTATTGCTGAATTGAGCGATGGTGAAATAAACTTTTCTTTACTTTCCTTTTCATGAAGCACGGGTTCTCTTCTCAGCAGCAGTGCAATAATCTCGGCTGAACGAAGTGGTTTATTCGCTTTGGCTACAATGAATGCGATTTTACTGACCCATGTTCTGCTTTTGTTGTATTCATCTTTCGGGTTTACATAGTTATCTAGCAACAACCGCAGTTTTGTGTTCTCGTTTTCCTGCCTGTGCAATTGATCTCTTGTTTCACTAAGCTCCTTTTGCGTCTCTGCAAGCTTCTTTTTTAGCCTTTCGAGCTTGATTTCCAGAAATGACGGTGGATTTTGACTATTTTTCTCCATGATGGTAAAGGGTTTTTGAATGCCCGCGAACATTTTCAAACCAAATCTATGGATAATCTAAATAAATCGCCGGTTTTGGGGCTTGAATTCTCAGGTTAATCTAAATCCTCCTCGAATGATTTGTATTTTAATTCCTGTTCTTTATCAAGCAATCCGAATATTCGTCCGCTACTATCATGGTTTATTTTTCCAAAGTATGTTGCCGAATATCTTTTGCGGGTTTCGTCAAACACTAACTTAATATCGGGCATTTTTTTACTTTCATAATCTTTTGGCCAAACAAGCATAAGTACCTGAACACTTTCATTCATGAAATCAGGGCTATACTGATATTTGACTATTTCTTCAAAATTCTGATTAATAAGTAATTTAATCAGTGCTTTTGGGTAAGCGATTAGAAATGGCACTAATCTTTTCTCTTTTTCGACTATAAATATTTTACCAAATGCTTCATTTGTATCTACTGCTGCGTACATCTCCCTCTTCATATAAGTCTGTATATACTTTGGATTCTTTATGCCTATTGGCACGTTGTTATATTTAAGGTAGTCCTCGGACTGTACAATCTCACTAATTCTTTCCTCAAGTGCCTTAATGATAAAATTATGTACCCCAACATTAGCAAATTCCACCAAGTAATGTTTTAATCGAGCGACCAACTTGAATTTATATGGATCCATCTTCAACACAATAGCGGTAGGATCAACCAGCCAAACTCTGGCTACGCTACCATTTTGATTATCAAGAACACCAATCGTACCATAGTAAACGGTACTAAATAAGGTAATGTTGTTAGTTCTGTCTTCTTCACGTAAATGCCCTTTCTTTGTTTTTATACTCGAATAATGCCGACTGACAGTAGGTGGCCTTTCTGTATTGTTTGCAATAATGCTCCCTTTATTTTCAGCCTGGATGAAATTTGTACCTGTGGATGCAACTTGAATTTTATAGTCAAACGATGGCGTTGTTCCAATAGGTATTAATTCCCAGTCAGCTTGTGTTAACCCTTCAATTTTATCTACTA
Source organism: Taibaiella sp. (assembly GCA_021740995.1). Classification (GTDB taxonomy): domain Bacteria; phylum Bacteroidota; class Bacteroidia; order Chitinophagales; family Chitinophagaceae; genus Nemorincola. The sequence continues at coordinate 29,428 of JAIOYR010000029.1, read as the reverse complement.
CACACAGACCTAACCCTACACCAAGCCTTTCAGTAAAGTCGCCTACCATATCATTACCTATGTATCGTGCTTGAATACTGCCATTATTAAATGTAAAATGGTCGTCGAAATCACCTAACCTTTGTTGAATCTTTGCACTTAGATCGGCGTAGGTTCTTCTGCCGGTAAAATTACCTTGCTCAGTAAACATCATATATGCAAGCAAATCATCCTTTGCGATACTCGCAGTATTTGCAGTCAGTGTATTCAATACACCAACCTTAGGATATGCTTGAAACAGCAATCTCTCAGCTTCATTATAATATTTAACCGATATATCCATTGGTAAAAATTAAAGCTCGCCCTTAAACGCTTTGTCTAATAAGGCTGGCATAAGCTCATTAATTTCTTTTTCTGTTTGAGTATGTTGCTCCTTTATTTTTTCGGTGAGTTTAAGTATAGATACAAATTCTTTTTGAGATTCAATTGAAGGAACTGGCACCTTAATGTTCATCAATTTATCTAATCCAAGAGTTTTATTCCTACCTGCTCCGCCGGGGCTACAAGCGTTAATATCCTCTAGTCCTTTAGGCGATAGAAAATGAAAGCATAAGAATTCAGTCAGCACCTTTTTAATATCGGCTACACAAGAAATAAAACGGTGTGAGCCATAACGGTCATTATCTTCATCTGTTGCTATGGCAATTCCTCCTTCCCATGCAAAAACATTACTAAAAACTAGGTCTCCCTTTTTTATCTGAAAGATCTTTTTAGTGGCTACTTCCATACCTGTTAAGGCTGGTTTATGGAATGTACCTTTTCCAAAACACCTTATTCCTAACTCTGGGTAAGATGCAGTCTCGTTTATTACTACTGGCCTGCGAATAATAGGAGCAACATCTTTCATTAGCAACCAATCAGTATCCTTAATAAGATCGGTGTATTTGCTAAAAAGTAAAGTTCTTATTTCTAAGTGCTGTTCCCTTTTTAGCAAATCTATTTTGCTGAGTTTCTCGTTTATAGATTCAATCTTCTGTATTATTTTTCTTTGCTGAGGTATTGAAGGTAGAGGTATTTCATACTCTAATACTTGAGTGGGTCTAATTCCCGCATAATTTGTTGAACCCTTGGCTTCAACCTGAGAAAAGAACCACGGCTGCTTTAAGCAGTATTCCAAAAATTTATTTTCTATTTTACTATTATTAACGTCATAAAGAAAATAATGACTGCTAACGATTGCCCCCTGTAATTCAGATGGAACGATTCCGTAGGCTCCAAATCGCGCATCCATTTCAGCAAAAACCAAATCTCCTGCTTTACAAACTTGTTGCTGCTTGGTCTTTATATCAATTCCATCTTTTTCTTCACGCAGGACAACTCCTAGTGTTTTTGTTTGAACTCTACATAATTTATACTTGCTGTCATCGCTAATACTAATAAATCCTTTACGATGACTAATTACATCCCTAAGTTTTGTTTTTGTCATTTCATTGCTATTTCAATAAACAATTCATATAATATTCTTAATTCCCTCTAATAATTTCAACACTTTTTTCTCTCGATCGAGAATAGAACCAATCAAAATACTTGGATCCTTGTATTCAAACTCATTTTTTTTATTGGGATTTTTATTGTCAAGGTCAACATTTATCAGTTTGTCGGATTCATCGAAAATTAAAATGTCTTTAATATCAACCTTCCAGGCGTTATCATTTTCCACCCGATTAGTCCACCAGTCCTTTATTCCAGTAAACTCATCTAATTGTATTGGTTTCGTTTTACTATACTTCTTCTTATCAGCCGGAGGGAGCAATTCATAATACCAAATCTGTTTTGTTGGTACACCATGCTCAAAAAATAATAAATTACAAGCAATATCCGTGTACGGTGCAAAAACACCTTCGCCTAAACGCACAATGGTGTGGAGGTTAAAATCATCTACCAATTGCTTTTTTACTTTGGCGGCTATTCCGTCTGCAAATAAAGTACCGTGAGGCACAATGATTGCCGCTCTGCCGCCCCTTCCAGTTGGCTTTTTGCGTTTCAGTTTACGCATTATCAATTGTAAAAAAAGCAATGCAGTTTCGGTCGTTTGCTTGTCTTCAGGGAAATTATTCAATATGCCTTTTTCTTCTTCTCCACCAAAGGGCGGGTTAGCCAGAATAATATCAACTCTGTCTTTATCTCCAATATCTCTTAGCGGTATTCTTAAGCTGTTACCACTATCTATGTTTGGGTAATTCATCCCATGCAACAACAAATTCATTTGCGAAAGAAGAAACGGAAGCGGTTTTGCTTCGCCTCCAAATATCGATTTCTCTTGCAGTGTTTTTTTAAGCTGTACTGTTTTTGCTTGTTTATTTAGATGGTCAAATGCCTCAACCAAAAAGCCACCAGTGCCACAAGCAGGATCAAGCACTGATTCACCAATCTGAGGATCGATCATTTCGACCATGAATTTCACCACTGGCTTAGGAGTATAAAATTCTCCGGCATCACCACTGGCATCACGCATTTCTTTCAGTATGCTTTCATACAAACGGGATAGAGAGTTTAACTCTTCATTACTGGTAAAATGTATTTCGTCTATTTTGTTTATTACATCACGCAATATGAAGCCACTTATCATGCGGTTAGTTACACCTTTAAAAACAGCGGATATCACATCTTTACGTCCCGCTCCGCTTTCACTTTGAAGGCTTCTTAGATAGTAGAATAGCCCAGTAGTTTCTGTTCCATCAGGTAGTTTTACTTTCTCGTTGTTAATAAACGCCAGCAGATCATCTCCGGTCATATTCTTATCTTTTGCCCAGTCTCGCCACCGATAAGGGTTTTCAATAGCCGGTTTGTATTTTTTACCTTCCAGTTGTGCATTTACATCTTGGAGTTGTTCATTATCGTCCAGAAATTTCAGGAACATTATCCAGGTAAGCATGGGCAGGCGGTCTGCATCGCCATTCAGACCCTTGTCCTTACGCATAAGGTTTCTGCAGGTCTTTATTATGCCGGATAAGCGTTGAGCCTGCGTTTCTGCAACTACAGGCTTTGGTGTTTTTTTTACTTCCTTTTCTTTTTTAGCTTTTGCCATTCTGTTATTTATGCTGCATCTGCGTAAAGCAGGATTTGTAATTTTTCTATTGCACTTCTGAATTGGTCTATTCCACCAAACTCACTGAGTATTTCAATCGGATTACCATGTTGCGCTATTGGCTCTACAGAAATTATATCAGGCGTAATTTGATTAAGTCCATAGTCAACATACTTTTCCAAAATCATATTCAATACTTCTTTCGCCTTGTCACTGTACTGCTTAAAAAAATCTGGCTTATTTTTCTTCAATAGATCAGATCGCTGTTTTCTAGTCAGAGGCTTTAAGTCATAAGCCACAAAACATAATAGGTCAAATGGATCGGCAGATTGTTGATTAGTAATCTCGATCAACTGGTCAATTGAGATCCCGCTGTTTTCTAATTCTTCAAAAATAAGTCTACGTTCGTCGAGGTTGTTCCATTTTTCATTAAAGTTGATCATGGATGGGAATAGCGTAGTTATCTGTTCTTTGGCATACTGAGTGTATTGTACTGTTCTCAATTTGCCATCTTCGCCAATTATCTGAACGCTCTCAGCCGAAATGGTTACTTCTCCTTCAGTAATATAAAACTTCTGTCTCCTTCCTTTGCTAGTCCAATTGGGTGGCGGCGGTGAATCATTCTCGTCATCTGTTTCGGGTGGAGTTTCAAACGAAGTTTCGCTGCCCGGAATTTCGTTGCCTGCATCATCAATTTCAGCTTCTGTTATTAGTGGTGGTACTCCATCAAAATCAGGATCGGCAAAATTTCGTGTTGCACTTCCGGTATAATCTAAAATTGTGAAAAACAATTTCTCTTTATCCTCCCTTACCCGTGTTCCTCTACCAATAATCTGCTTAAATTCAGTCATGGAATTTACCATCCTGAAAATAACGATGTTTTTGCAAGTCTGAACGTCAATACCAGTGCTCATTAAGCGTGAGGTTGTAACTATCACCGGGAATGATTCGTCAATGTCCATAAACTTCCCAAGAAATCCTTTTCCAACATCACCTTCTTCAGATACTATCCTCACAACATAGTCTGGATATTGCTGAACCAAGTCATTATTTAAGTTGTTTAGCTCACGCCTAAATTGATCGGCATGTTCCTGATCGACACAAAACACTATGGTCTTATCGTACCTTCCATTCCTACACATAAAGTCATACAGGTGTTTTGCAACAGCCTTTGTGCGAGGTAAGTGGGAAATTAACGTTTCAAAGTCAGGAGTTGTATAAATGCCATCTGGTATTGTTTGACCTCTATCGTCTAATTGTCCTTCCTGTGGACGGAAGCCAATTGCATCGGGAAGCGGAACTATACGATGAACTATATATGGCGCAAGAAACCCGTCTTCAATGCCCTGCTTTAAACTATAAGTATAAAGAGGGTTATTGAAATATTGGTAGGTGTCTTTATTGTCTTCCCGTAAAGGAGTAGCAGTTAGACCCAACTGAACTGAAGTATTGAAGTACTCTAATATTATTCGCCAGTTACTTTCTTCTGAAGAACTGCCCCTATGGCACTCATCAATTACAATTAAATCGAAGAAATCTCTAGGCAAATTGCGAAATATGCCTGGTCTATTTTTGTCCTCAGCGAGGGATTGATATGTAGAAAAGTAAATTTCCCGGCTGCTCGGCAAGCCTTCTTCGGGAACCAGGCATCGTGCATCGCCAAAAACAGCGAAATCTTTGGAATGGGGATCTGTCACTAAAACACTTCGGTCAGCAAGGAATAAAACCTTTGGTCGCCGATATTCATTCTTAGTATTCCAGCGGTTGTTCCATAGCTTGTAAATGATCTGAAAAGCAACAGTCGTTTTTCCTGTGCCCGTAGCCAAAGTAAGCAAAGCCCTTTTCTTACCCTCTAATATCGCCTTTACCGTTCTGTTTATGGCGATAACTTGATAGTATCTTTCAGGTTTACCTACAATTGGGTAGAAGGGTTTTAGATAGGTTTCTTGGATTTCAGGCTTTACTGGGTCTGCTCCATTTAATCGATCCCACAATTCTTGAGGGGAGGGGTATCTGTCTATATATCTTTCAAGTCCTGTGATAAAGTCAAATTCGAGAATCTCAGTTCCATTCGTTGCAAAAGCGAATTTCAGTTTAAGGATTTCCGCATAATCCTTTGCTTGCTGGATTCCATCGGCAGCAATTTTGTATTTGTTTTTTGCTTCAATTATTGCGATAGGTAGGTTTTGAGAATAACGCAGCAGATAATCATATCGTTTTGCTTTCCTTCGTTTTGCTTTGCGTCCTACGATATTAATTCTTCCATCTGTAAATGTTCTTTGCTCAGAAATTTGGTCGTCATTCCAGCCACTGTCGTAGATTTTAGGCAATACATCTTTTCTGCATGTGTCTGCTTCGCTCTCATTCTGTAAATGACTAATCTGTTCAGGCATAAAGACTATGGGGTATATTCAGCCCCAAGGTACAAATTATGTGCTAAGCCTATGCGTATGCTTCGAAAATATACGGTGTCTATAATTTTCTTTGATAGTATTTTACGATTGTTGTGTGAATTATCTGCCATCATTTCATGACACACAACGCCATTCTAAACGCCTATTTGACAAACTGAAAATAAATATACATTGCACTGTTTAACTTCATTTTGCGTGGGATTTGCGGGGATTTAGACGATAATTAGAATTCATTTAAACCGGAAGATTTGTCAAAAATACCCTGTTTTCTGGTGTGCCAATTGTAGTACTATACTTAAATACTTTGGCATGAATACATCTCTACACTTTACACGGTCATCGCATTGGCAAACTTTTCAATCGCTTTTTGATTCTGGTTGAACTTCTATAAGTGCGCAACACATAATCACTATACGCGGCATAACTCAGCAATTTTCGACACAACTCATCACGTCTCGGCACAACCTGGTAAAAGTAGGTGTCTGAGCAACCTCAATTTTGTACTGAAATCAATAACACAGCTCTATGAATAATAAGACAGGACACGTAAATTCGTATGACCGGACACATGACATTACCCCGGAAGAGATAAGGAAATTTGAGAGATTTAAAAACTACACTGATGAACAGGTAAATGAACTGATAGACACCATCAAGAAATATACTCGATTTATTTATAATGTGGTTTATAAGAGGAAGAAATCTGGCAGGAAAATTGCACTACGCATTGATAACCAACAAACTAAAGCAGCATGAGCGACATTACACTATTCAAAACCTTTGCTAAAGGCTCAAATAAGGCAAAAGCTAAAGGCAGCAACTGCGTTATCTATACCCGAGTTTCGACTAAAGAACAGGCCGACAACAATTTAAGCCTCGAGACACAGAAGAAAGCTTGTGAAATGTTTGCTAAAAAGGGCAATCTTCAAATCATGGGCAGTTTCGGCGGCACGTTTGAGAGTGCGAAGACTGATGAGCGGAAGCAGTTTAATAACATGCTATCTTTTCTGAAGAAGAGCAGGGAGAAAATATCACACATCATCGTGTATAGTGTTGATCGGTTCAGCCGTTCCGGTGCAAACGCCATTTACATAGCCGAGCAGTTGAAAAAGCAGGGTATAGTGGTTTGTTCTGTAACGCAACCAACCGATGCATCAACGGCAAGCGGCAGTCTGCAACAAAATATACAGTTCATCTTTAGCGAGTACGAGAACCAACAACGCAGGGAGAAATGTATGGCTGGTGTTAAGGAAATGCTGCTGCGTGGTGAATGGCCTACTGCACCGCCTATTGGTTATGATATTGTCAAATCCAATGGTAAGCGGTCTATTGTGCTCAACAAAGATGGTAAGTTGCTCAAGAAGGCGTTCCATTGGAAGGTTAAGGAAAAGGTATCCAGCGAGGAGATAATCAGGAGGCTTGCTACTCAGGGGCTTAAAATAACCAATCAGAGAATTTCAGCCTTTTTCCGCAATCCTTTTTATTGCGGCCTTATGGTTCATACCGCTTTGGAAGGACAGGTAATAGAGGGCAATCATGAGAGGATGATCTCTAAAGAGCTATTCCTTGAAGCAAATGATGTTCTATCCGAAAACAAACAAGGCTATCGCACCAACCCTGAGAATGACGAAATACCATTGAAACGATTTTACAAATGCGATGAGTGCGGACAGTTTCTCAGGGCATATAAGGCTTATAAGAATCAGAAGTATTACTACAAATGCAACACGAAGGGTTGCAACTGCAATATGAGGGCAGACACCCTTCACGAACGGTTTGCTCAAACGTTATCAGACTACACCCTTGAATTTGACGATGCGATGCAGTACCTGATAAAAGAGCAAATGATTGTGGAATACAACAAGTCGAACGAGCAGAAAGAAGAGAACATTCAGAATATCGAAAAGCAATTAGCGGAGGTAGATAAAAAGTTGGAACGCCTAGAAGAACGATATGTTTTGGAGGAAATAACCAAGGATATGTTCGATAAATTCAAGGCGAAATTCATTGACGAAAAGAAGGATATTGAAAAGGAACGCGCAAAATTTGGGAATAGGGTGTCGAACCTTGATTTATACATAGATACAGCCTTTAGAACAACCTCGAAACTCGCTCCAGAATGGGCTTCCGCCGATTACAACGACAGACAAGAGCTTCAGTATATGGTCTTTCCCGATGGAATATACTACAATCGAAAAAAAGACGAGTGTCGAACCCCAAAGGTAAATGAAGCATTCCGCTACATTGCAGGCTTGGCAATGGTTTTAGGGCAAAAAGAAAAGAGGGAACTGCAATTTGAATTGCATGTTCCCTCTTCTGTAGCGAGGACAGGGATCGAACCTATGACCTTCGGGTTATGAGCCCGACGAGCTACCGCTGCTCTACCTCGCGCTATGAGGTGCAAATGTAGGACAACAATAACTGCCAGCCAAATAAAACTGCTAACTATTCCATAATTAATACTTGATGATATAAGAATAGCAAAACCTTATAGGCTTCTACCTTTTTAGTTTTGTTACATTACTTTCTACTTTCTACCTTCGACCTTCTACTACAATCATGGGAAAATTTTCAGACAGCATATTACCTGCACATAGCAAATTTATAGCTAAACAAAAGATGTTTTTTGTGGCATCAGCACCACTTTCGGGCGATGGGCATATTAATCTGTCGCCAAAGGGGCTGGATAGTTTCCGGGTGCTGTCGCCCAATCGTGTTGCATATCTGGATGTTATAGGGAGCGGAAATGAAACCTCTGCACATCTACTGGAGAACGGGCGTATTACCATTATGTTTTGCGCCTTCGATGGTCCTCCAAATATTCTCAGGCTATATGGCAGGGGCTATACCGTTTTGCCGGGAGATGAACGCTGGTCTGAATTATCATCTCTGTTTGGGGCGATTCCGGCTACAAGACAGATAATAGTTGCCGATGTATTCAAGGTGCAAACTTCCTGTGGATACAGTGTGCCACTGTATGACTATGCCGGCGAGCGCGATCATGCTACCAAATGGGCAGAGAGCAAGGGCGAGGAAGGCCTGGAGAAATACAAAATAGACAAGAACCTGAAAAGTATAGATGGCTTGCCTACAGCACTTGCTAAAGGGTAGGATAGGGCATTGAATCAAACCAAATTTCCAATCCCCAATTCCGAATTCCCAGAGAGTCATCTGCTGCCAAACAGCATACTGCCTATACGCACCATATTGCCACCTTCGGCCAAGGCTATCTTATAGTCGGCACTCATGCCTATAGAGCATACCGAAAACCAAGGCTTGTTGAAGAAGGACGTTTCGGCAAGATGCACAAAGAAGTTGCGAAGTCTGCCAAATTCATTTCTTACTTTCTGTTCATCATCCGTATTAGATGCCATTCCCATCAGCCCACAGATGCGAATATTCTTTAGTGTGTCTTTTTGCGCCTCGTAGTATTCCAGCAATTCGAATATCTCTTTCTCATCCATCCCGAATTTAGTATCCTCATCGGCTATGTGCATCTGCAGCAGCACATCTATCGAGCGGTTATATTTTTCGGCTTGTTTGTTTATTTCTGCCAGCAGCCTGAAGCTGTCTACCGCATGTATCATGTGTACAAACGGTGCTATGTATTTTACTTTATTGCTCTGCAGGTGGCCTATGTAGTGCCATCGTATATCGGCTGGCAGTACCTCATGCTTTGCTACCAGTTCCTGCACATAGTTTTCACCAAAGTCACGCTGACCCAGATTGTACAGTTCCTGTATGTCAGTTGCCGGCTTGGTCTTAGAAACGGCTACAAGTATGGCACCTGTAGCCGTAATTTCTTTAGTCAATGCTTCCCAAACGGGCCTGTTTGTCATATTTTCTTTCTCGTTTTTTCAAGATTATTTCGTTCTACAAATGTTAGCAAATTGCTTATACATTGTTGAGCCTCGCTATAAGCCAAATACGTGGTTCCCCTTTAGGGGTCAGGGGTTTAATTTGCGTATTCACTCATAAACTTGATACGCATCATTTTCAATAACTCTATGCTCACATCCCTGTCTCTGAATTCCTCAAAGGCACTGTCCATATTGTCGTCGTGGCTGGTCTTGAAGTAGTCGAAGATGTCTTCTTGTTCATTCTCATCCAGCTCCTGCTCCAGACAGTAGTCCAGGTTCAGGCGGGTACCACTGGCTACTATGGTTTCCATTTCCAGCAGCAGGTCGGGTATGGTCAGTCCCTTGTTTCTGGCTATGGTTTCCAGCGGTATTTTCTTATCTATATTCTGAATAATAAACACCTTCATGCCGCTCTTGTTCACAACACTTTTCATAACAAAGTCATCGGGCTTCACTATATCGTTTTCCTCTACATACTTGGCTATCAGGTCCACGAATTTCTTGCCATATCTTATTGCCTTACCCTTACTTACACCCTGTATTTTTTCCAGCTCAGCTAGTGTAGTAGGGTAGTTGGTTGCCATATCCTCCAGCGAGTTTTCGAGGAAGATAACAAAGGGTGGCAGGTTCTTTTCCTTAGCCACCTGCTTACGCATATCCTTCAGCATCTCAAAGAGCGCAGGGTCTGTAGTAGACGGACCATTGCTGCCACCGCTTACCTCATCATCGTCGAAGGTTGCATCCTCATACTTGTGGTTGAGGGCTACCATAATAGAGTAAGGCTTCTTATGGAATTTCTGACCCTTCTCAGTTATTTTCAGCAGGCCATATTCTTCTATATCCTTACGAATAAGACCTTCCAGCATCATTTGCCTGATAAGGGAGTTCCAGAAGTTGGAGTCCATTTCCATGATCAGTCCTGCACCAAACGATTTCAGTTTTTCGTGGCGGAAGGTATGAATCTGGGGGTTTGCCCTGCCTAGTATTACATTCACCACATAGTCTATACCGAAGTGTTCATCCAGCTCCTTTATAGCATCCAGCGTAATTTTTATACTGTCTTTTACTTCCAGTTTTTCCTTGGGGTTCTTACAGTTGTCGCAGTTGCCACAATTGTCTTTTTTATATTCCTCGCCAAAGTAGTGTAGCAGCAGTCTGCGGCGACATACGCCACTTTCCACATACGCCAGTGTTTCAGATATCAGCTGTGCACCCATTTCGCGCTCGCTCAGGGGCTTGTCGCGCATCAGGTGTTCCAGTTTTTGTACATCCTTGTGTGAGTAGTACAGCAGGCACTTGCCTTCCATGCCATCGCGACCTCCACGACCAGTTTCCTGATAGTAGTTTTCCAGCGACTTGGGGATGTTGTAATGTATCACAAAGCGTACGTCAGGCTTGTCTATACCCATACCAAAGGCTATAGTAGCTACAATTACATCCACTTTCTCCATCAGAAACTGGTCTTGCCGCTGCGATCTGATAGCAGATTCCAGTCCGGCATGATAGGCTACGGCGCTTATGCCATTTGCCTGTAGTGTTTCCGCCAGTTCTTCAGTTGTCTTCCGGTTGAGGGTATAGATGATGCCACTCTTACCTTTCATAGTGTTTATAAACTTCACTATGCTTTTCATGGTCTGCTCCTTGGTCGACTTTGGAACAATTTCGTAGAAAAGGTTTGGGCGGTTGAATGAATCTATGAATATGTTTGCATTGCGCAGTGTCAGGTTCTTTACAATATCGTCCTGCACCTTTGGTGTAGCTGTGGCAGTAAGCGCTATTATTGGCAGTTCAGGATTGATCATATCAATCATATCCCTCAGCTTACGATACTCGGGGCGAAAGTCATGCCCCCATTCCGAAATACAGTGTGCCTCATCTACGGCTATAAAAGATATTTGCAGGTCTGAAAAGAAAGATATGTTTTCCTGTTTGGTCAGTGTTTCAGGTGCTACATACAGCATTTTGGTGCGGCCTTCTGTGAGGTCGGTTTTCACCTTTTTTTGCTGTGCCTTGCTTAGCGTAGAGTTTAGAAAGTGGGCAATGTTGTCGCGAGAGCTGTAGCCACGTATCAAATCCACCTGATTTTTCATCAGGGCTATAAGTGGAGATACGATGATGGCTACACCATCGCTCAGCAATGCAGGCAACTGATAGCATAATGATTTTCCGCCGCCTGTAGGCATTATCACAAAAGTGTCTCTGCCCGAAAGTATGCTGGCAATTATTTTTTCTTGTTCACCCTTGAAGGTGTCGAACCCAAAATATTGTTGTAATTCTTTTTTAAGATTATATTTTTCACGACTACTTACAGCGTCCATACAGTATTTTTAACTAAAAGTTATTAAATCATTCAGCAATCCGGGAAAAGTAGGGGAATGATTTTTTTTAGGACTGCGAATTTACGACTGTTAAGTTAATTATAATGCGTGGAAGATGCAAGTGTTTTGTTATAAAAATATTTTTTTTTAGGTATTTATACAAAGTCTATAATATTGATAGATGTCAAAAATTATTCCCCTGATTTTACAATCAATTATTTTAATACCTATGTCGTTAACTACATATTTACTATTACTCATCATCTTCGTCTTCTTCATCTTCGTCATCCTGTTTATCGGCAGTATCCAGCGGGTTTATCAGACCAGATGTTGTCATTATATATTCTCCATTGCTGCTATAGTTATCGCCATCATTATGCTCTTCAATATTGAGCCTGTCGTGACCATTGAAGCTGATATTGAACCAGTTATATCTGTTTGTTCCTTCATTAAACCTGATTGATTTTCCCAATGGCACTTCAATAATCATCTTCACCTGCTGATTGCGGAACTTGTCTTTCTTACTTATCGCAAAACCATTAGGAAGATAAAGATTGCTATCGGCCTGGCTGATACCAAAAATGATGTTAGCTGCTTTTTTCCGTGCCTCCTGTGTTGTATTGCCCCTGCACGATTTGGATTCGTACACATGGTATAGTGAGTCTGGGCTTTGCGTTACTTTTATTTTTACTGTATTAAGCCACAGTGTATTGTTGTCTATCAGATAAAAGGGCATTTCATCTATATCTTCCATATCAGCAAACCATTTGCTGCCTGCGCTTTTATGCCTTTCGTCACTCACATTTATATATAGCCTGTTTCCGGATGGCTGATCTATCTGGTAAGACTCTTCAACCGTAGCTATAGTACGAAAATTGTTGGCGAATGTCACACACATCGTAATGGTGCTAAACAGACCTATTACCCACAGACCACCAAACACATAACCCAGATAGTGGCGGTGAGAGCGCACACCCATTATACGGCGTATAAGCCATGTGGCCAATGCCAGCAGCGGTATACCCATTACCAATGCCAGGCTTGTAGCGGCAATTGCATATTGCCCCCAGCCATCCAGAATAAAGTCTGTGAATGGCATTACTACCATGCCTGCAAATACCAGCCCTGTAAGTGCTGCGAAGAGGCTAATGGCTATAATAATGGCAATAAAAATGAAAAAGGCTTTGAACAAGCTACCTATTACCCTGCCAAAACCGCTGCCGGTACGCCGTGGAGGTGCAGGCATGCCGGTGGGGCGTGACTGATTTGCTGCCCTTATGGTGTTCATGTCTATTTTCTCGCCACGCATAGCCAGTTTGTCGGTAGCAGTGCTGGCGTAGGGTAGGGCTATCCACAATATTATATACAGTATGAACATAGTGCTGCCCAGGGAACCGGTAATAATGCCGGGCGACATAAATGACCAATCGCTAAAGATAGAATGGCTGCTACCCGAAATTATACCTGCTATTAGCGGCAACGCAAACACAAGCCTTGGAATCCAGCTATCTATGCGGAAGTAAACAGCGAGGCCGCTGCACACCCCCGCTATGTAGCGGTCATCGGGATTGCGGTAGAGCCTGCGTGTGATGTCGGTATTGCTGCTCTGTGCGGGTACTATTATCCATAGCAGTATGTATATCCAGAACAGCGCACCAAATAATAATACAAACAGCAGCCTGATAATAAGCGGATCAATACCACTACGAATGGCGATGCCACTACACACACCTGCTATCACCTTGTCGTCGGCATTGCGGAAGTAGCGCCCCCTTGCCGGAGCATATGCCGGAGGTGTATTGTTAGCCGCATGTTCTCCTGGTTGTTCTCCATCGGCTGCTTCTATATCTTCCAGCCGGCCTATGCTGTTGATTACCGCAGTCAGGTCAGTCTGATTGATACAGGCAGCACCGCCCTTCAGCCGCTCGCTGAAAAGCTCCGCTATACGGTTTTCAATATCATGTATTATTTCATCACTGCTTTCTTCGCCGGCAAAATGCCCCCGCAGACTGTCTATATATTTTTTGAGGTCTATATACGCACCCTCTTCTATAGGTATTACCCTGCCGTGAAAGTTAATGCTTATTATTTTTTCCATTTTAGTTAGTTTGTGTTGGCTGGTTAGTGCTATCAGTTATGGGGGGCAATGAGTCTTTTTTGTTTTTAAGCGCGTTTACGGCAAAGGCCAGTTCGCTCCAAGTGTCTTCCAGCTCTTTGTAGAAGTCTATTCCTTTTTCGGTGAGCGAGAAGTATTTGCGTGGCGGACCCGAGTTGCTTTCTACCCACCTGTAGGTGAGCATACCTGCGTTTTTGAGCCGGGTGAGCAAGGGGTATAGTGTTCCCTCCAGTACCAGCAGTTTAGCTGTTCTCATTTCTTCTACTATATCGCTGGGGTAAGCCTCGCCCCGGCGAATGACGGACAAAATGCAAAACTCCAGTATTCCCCGGCGCATCTGGCTCTGTGTGTTTTCTATATTCATTGTATGAGATTTTATAAGGGTTATCAGCAATGATGATGCAAAGCTAAGTATAATTTTAGTACTATGCAATATATAGTACTGAATTTGTGTTACTACAATGTTATAGTTAGTAATGATTGATGGCGGGTAGTGGGCGACATTTGTTTAGTTAGCAGCTAGCAGTTTACAATTGGCAGTTGTCCACTTTTGCCGACGATAGAGCGTAGTGTTGATTTGTTCAAAGGCTAACCCTGGTAAGTCTTATAGTTTTACCAGCAAGCTCACACATTATAGGGCAGACAATGCATCTGATTTTTTACTACATCGAAATGCTGAAAGCCCATCCCATGGCTTATCTTGATGGATTGGTAGCGCCACCAGTGTATAGCGATTTTATTTTTGTGTCAGGAAGTTTGTTTTTTATGATTCTGCCCTTATCTTTGCAATCCCAAAAGCAGCGAAGCAGGCGGGAAAGTTCTTAAAGTTATGCGGAAGTAGCTCAGTTGGTAGAGCACGACCTTGCCAAGGTCGGGGTCGCGGGTTCGAGTCTCGTCTTCCGCTCAAAAGATTCCATTCGTTTTTATATCGGATGGAATTTTTTTTGCCCGGTAGTAATTAACTTTACTGTCGAAGTAGTAAAAGTACCACCAGCCCTGGTGGCGGAATAGGTAGACGCGCAGGACTTAAAATCCTGTTTGCCGCAAGGCAAGTACGGGTTCGATTCCCGTCTGGGGCACAAAAATGAGAGCGGAGAAACGAGCGTGGAGCGGTTTCTCCGCTTTTTTGTTAGTAGAAGTTTTATCAATGATTTTATTTGGCGTAGTCGCAAGCGAGATGCATTGACCAGGGGATATTTATAGTAGGAATTTGCAAATGCCAGTTGCAAACTGGCAAAATTGGGTGAGGCACGGGTTCGCTCGCGCACCTGCTTAGACTGAAAACTTCCGCCAGTGGAGGCAATTTTGCGGTGTTTCCCTGCTGCCATTTACACAAATTCATACGCAACTCAAAAAAAGTTTGTAATTTTTGTCTGCCGGGGAAAATGCTGTTCGTCATATACCCGTAAACTAATTAATAAAACCAAAACACAGAACAATGAAAAATTTCATGCTTATTTTTCGCAGTGGCAGCGATGCTATGAAAATGTCTCCGGAAGAATCTCAGCAAAACATGCAAAAATGGTTCTCATGGATAGGTGAATTGCAAAGTAAGGGTATTTACACAGCCGGCGAAGCCTTGCTGCCTACCGGGAAAACAGTAAAAAAAGGTAATTTGGTTACGGATGGCCCGTATGCAGAAAGCAAAGAGATGGTGGGCGGATTCTTTATTGTAAAAGCCGCCAGCATTGAAGAAGCTGCTGAGATTGCCAAGAGTTGTCCTGACCTTCCTCAGGGCGGAACTGTTGAAGTGCGGGATGTAGCGGTGTTTGATAATATGTGATTCATGCGATTTTCAGAAACAGAGAAACTGGTTGACCATCTTTTTCGCCATGAAGCGGGAAAGATGGTTGCCGTTTTATCAAGATTGTTTGGATTGCATAACCTGCAACTGGCAGAAGATGTGGTGCAGGATGCTTTTATAAAAGCACAGCAAAGCTGGAAGTTCAATAATCTTCCGGACGATCCTGCTGCATGGCTGATGCAGGTTGCAAAAAACAGGGCAATTGATATTATAAGAAGACAAAATAATTTCAATCTCTATTCTAAAGAACTAGCTGCTGAACTGAATGACCAGTCTGCCTACACGCTTGACCAGTTTTTTCATGAACTGGAAATTGCAGACAGCCAATTGAGAATGATGTTTGCATGCTGCCATCCATCTTTGAAACAGGAAGATCAGGTAGCACTTACTTTAAAAACAGTTTCCGGATTCTCTATGCAAGAAATTGCAAGATCACTACTTACTAATGAGGCTGCCATTCAAAAACGATTACACAGGGCAAAAGAATTTTTAAAGAATAATCATATCCAGTTAGAAATTCCCGCCGGAGAAGAGTTGAAGAAACGACTGGAAACGATTTACACCGTTCTGTATCTATTATTCAATGAAGGATATAATTCTCTAAAAGCCGATGAACTTATACGCAAAGATCTTTGTGCTGAGGCCATGCGTTGCTGTAAACTGCTGGGTGAACATAAAGCCGGTGATCAGCCATCAACATTTGCGTTGCTAAGCCTGATGTGTTTCCAGGCTTCCAGGTTCGACAGCAGGATTGATGATAATAATGACATCATTCTGCTGCAGCAACAGGACAGAAAAAAATGGAACAAGGAACTGATCAATATCGGGGTTCATTATTTAAATAAGTGCAGCAATGGTGATGAGTTGAGTGTTTATCATATAGAATCTGCTATAGCTGCGCAGCATTGTCTTGCAGAAACCTTCGCTGATACCAATTGGGAAATGTTACTACAGTTGTATGATATGTTGCTGGAAGTAAATCCATCTCCTGCTGTGCAGTTGAACCGGGCTATAGTACTTGCACAATTGGGAGCAATAGAAGCTGCTATTCAATCCATTCTTTCAATCACCGGAGTTGAAAAGCTTTTACGAACAGATCATATTTATAGTTCTGTGCTTGGAGAATTGTATAAAAGACTCAGCGACACGATAAAAGCGAATGAATACCTGCAACAGGCTTTTGATCTTACTCCTTCTGCAGCAGAAAAGAAACTCATTAGAACAAAGATGGAAGAACTGCTGAAGAATAGGAATTAAGTGTTTTTAAATTTATTTATACAAATGAGTGCAGCCTCCGTCCTTGGTGGGTCTCCATTTTCGGGGCGCCACCGACAATCCGGGGACTAACGCCGAAGATACTCGATATAACTCGCAAAAGAATTCCCTCATTTGGCTCGAGTTTTTGTCTGTTAGTGACACAAAAATGAGAGCGGAGAAACAGAGCGAGAGCGGTTTCTCCGCTGTTTGCATTTGGAAGACCACTTTATTTTAGCGATAAGCAGCATGCCCGCAGGGAGTTTTATTCACCGTTTGATGATTCTTTCGGAACAGTTTGAACTGCGGAGTTTGGTGGTACAAAATAACTCTGTACTTTGTATACAAATTGCACCTATGAGGATATCTGTAAGAGGCATACTGCTACTAGTGGCTATGCTACACTCGATTTATAGTTATGCCCAATCGCATGGGGGATTTAGTCTAGACTCTATGCTCTTAGAGTTACCTAAACAAAAAGAAGATACCAATAAAGTGAATTTACTGGTAAACCTTTCCTATAGCTATTGCGATTTCAATCAAGATACAGGCATTAAATTTGGATTAAGTGGATTGGCTCTTGCCAAAAAACTGGGCTGGAAAAAAGGAATGGCTGACGCATATAATCGTATAGGATGCAATTACGATAATAAGCCGGATGGTCCCAAGGCGCTAAATTGCTATTATCAAGCAATAACCCTTTATGAGGAACTCGATAACAAAAAAGGTATCGCAGCAGTTACAGGCAACATAGCCAATGTGTATTACATGCAACATAATTTTGCAAAGGCACTGGAATATTCCTTTAAGTCGCTGGAAATGTCAGAACGAATAGGCGATAAGCGGATGGTGTTATTCAATGTAATTAATATAGGTAATGCCTATGGTAACAACGATGATTGCGAAAACGCGTTAAAGTACTTTTTCAGAGCACTAAAACTGATTGAAGGATCCAATGATCCAAATATCTTTGCTACGATCTATGTGGCAATAGGAGGGGTTTACGATCAACAGAAAAAACATCGACTTGCTTTGGAATACAGACTGAAAGCACTAAATAAGATAAACGAAATAAAGGAGTATTTAGGTTTGCTACAGGTAATCCTAATTGGACTTGGCGAAAGCTATTACGCAATGAGTCTGGATACCCCAGCAGGAACACAGTCAGTCAAAGGGGCTTCAGAACTACGGCAAAAAGCAATTTACTACGGCATCAGAAGCCTTGAAGTGGCGAAAGAAATAGGTGCACCTAGACTGATGGAAGATAGTTACAGCTTTCTTAGCAGAATTTATGTGCTTGAAGGAGATTATAAGAAAGCTTTTGAATTTACTAATAAGGGCAGGGCTGTTTACGACTCCATCTTTAATATTGAGAACCATACCAAGATTACAGATCTTGAAACTAAACGCAGCATTGACCTTAAGGAAAAGGACATAGAAATTAAAGACAAACAGATAGCGCTTGATCGCTTGGCAGTAGCTAAAAAACGTAATGAACGTGGATATTTTATGGCAGGTTTGGGATTACTGGGATGCGTTATTGTTGTTGTTTATAAAAGCTATAAAACACAACAAAGGAATAATAAGCTTTTAACTAAGGCGAACTCGCAGATTAGTATGGAAAAGAAACGTAGCGACGATCTGCTGCTCAACATCCTCCCTTCGGAAGTAGCTGAAGAATTAAAAGAAAAAGGAAGTGCTGACGCCAGATTATTCGAAGAAGTAACGGTTATATTTACCGATTTTGTAAGTTTTACCGAAGTGTCGGAAAAGCTCTCGCCTCGTGACCTCGTAAGAGAACTTGATACCTGCTTCAAAGCTTTTGATGAGATAACAAGTAAATTCAATATAGAGAAGATTAAAACAATCGGTGATGCTTACCTTGCAGTATGCGGCTTACCTCTGCCAAACACACAACATTCCGAAAACGTGGTTATGGCAGCATTAGAAATTAATGCCTTTATGCAGAAAAGGGTATCAATAATGGGTAACAATACCTTTCGGGTTCGCATTGGGATACACACCGGAAGCGTGGTAGCAGGCATAGTAGGCGTAAAGAAATTTGCTTACGATATTTGGGGCGATACAGTAAACACTGCGGCGCGCATGGAACAGAACAGTGTAGCCGGCAAAATAAACATCTCTGAAACCACCTACGAACTGGTAAAAGATAAATTCAGTTGTGAGTACAGGGGGGAAGTGGAGGCGAAGGGTAAGGGGGTGATGAAGATGTATTTTGTGGGATGATTTCGTTATTTCAGAGATTTTAAAAAGCATATCTCATAAAATAAATCTCTTATTTGGTTTGAAGTTTTGTCTGTTCGGGGCACAAAAATGAGAGCGGAGAAACAGAGCGAGAGCGGTTTTCTCAGCTGTTTGTATAGGGTACAAATGCAGCTGCCTATAGTCCTCATTGCAAACGGAGATTAGTGTGGCAAATCAATCTCTGAATACCGGGCCGGCAGATGAGTTTACCCTACAGATAGTATCCGTGATGCCGGGCAGCTGTTTGCGACTGTTTGATAACATGAACTATAGCTAATTATCACTTGAGCTTGTGGAAGTTGTAGAAACGCCCGCAGCAGCGCATATGCGGTACAAGTTGGGTAAGAATTAATTGTCCTGACCGAAACAGGAAATATTACGGCCAGCATTTCCCCGGTACAAATAGTTTTAAATAGGGTTTTCCGGCGCTTCCGGACTGTATTATAAATTTCCAAGGCAATGCAACTTTAGGCAATGTAGGCACACAAAAAGAAGGATACACTTGGTGTATCCTTCCAAAAGATGTTGTATTGATAAGTCTTAAGCTTTCGCTTTCGACTTTGCAGATGCATGTATTTGTTTCTTTTCCTTGATACGTGCAGACTTACCTGAACGCTCACGAAGATAGAACAACTTAGCACGACGTACACGACCTACTTTGTGCAGTACAATTGATTCGATGTTTGGTGAAAACAATGGGAAAAGGCGTTCTACACCTACACCGTCCGACATTTTGCGAACTGTGAATGTCTGTGTATGACCGGTACCCTGGCGTTTCAGCACATCTCCTTTGAACGACTGTATACGTTCTTTGTTGCCCTCAACGATTTTATAATTAACAGTGATATTATCACCTGCCTTGAATTTTGGAAATTCTTTCTTTGCCGTTAGTTGTTCGTGTACAAAAGCTACTGCTTCCATTTTGTATATAATTTATGAATTTTTCGGACTGCAAAGGTATGGATAAAGTAGGAAATAAAAAATCAAAATTACTTCTTTTTTAATTTTTTTATCACATGAAAGCTATTCCAGCCAAAGATATTCATTTAAAATTCCCCAAAAATGACAATGTATTTCTAATTTTACGGTTTTACAAGACACTTTCAGCAAGGATAATTATTTAGGATGCGCATCAGCGTTGTGGTTATTACATTTAATGAAGAAAAGAATCTTGCACGGTGCCTGGGCTCTGTTGCCGGTCTAGCCGATGAGATAGTGGTAGTAGACAGCTTTTCTGCAGATAATACACAGGCTATAGCAGTATCTTTCGGTGCACGGGTCATTTCGCATCTTTTTGAGGGTTATGCCCGCCAAAAGAACTACGCTACGGCACTGGCTTCCCACGACTGGATTTTATCGCTCGATGCTGATGAGGTACTTACCGATACCTTAAAGAACAGCATACTGGCTGTAAAGAACAATCCTGCACATAATGTGTACAGGATACCGCGCCTTACCAATTATTGTGGCAGATGGATAAAACACTGCGGCTGGTACCCCGACTATCAGACCCGCTTATATAATCGTACCTGTGGTATATGGCAAGACCTGAAAGTGCACGAATACTGGAAGCCGAATGATGAAAATGATGTAAAGGGTACTCTGAAAGGGGATTTGCTGCATTACAGTTTTGACAGCATAGGCACCCACAAAAAGAAGATAGAGAAGTATACAGAGTTGGCTGCGCTTGCAGCTATTGAAAAGGGCAAAAGTGCCGGGATACTAAAGGTTATTTTCTCTCCGGTATGGCATTTTATAAGTGAGTATTTTTTCAGGCTCGGCTTTCTGGACGGGTATTATGGGTTTGTCATTTGCAGGTTGTCAGCTTATAGTGCCTATCTCAAGTATTCACGCATCAGAAATTATAGTAGAAAATAGTTAATATTATTTCAACTAATTTTTTATCAATGACACTATACATTAAGAATATGGTCTGTGGTCGCTGCATATCAGCAGTAGAAGGTGTGCTGGCTCAGTTTGGTATACGCCCGCTCAAAATAGAACTGGGCGAAGTAACTGTGGATGAAACTACTATACCTGCTGATGGCTTAACTGCACTAAACACCGTATTGCAGCAATTGGGGTTCGAACTTATGGACTACAGGAAGGGAAGAATGATAGAAAAGATAAAGAATGTAGTGGTAACACTGCTGCATTACACAGACAATAAGCCACGGCAAAAGCACAGTGAGCTCATAGCGCAGCAGCTTCATTTTGACTACTCCCACCTTAGCAAGCTGTTTTCAGAGGTCGAGGGTATAACAATAGAGCAATACATCATTAACCAGAAAACAGAAAAAATAAAAGAATATATTATATATAAAGAAATGACCCTGAGCGATATAGCAGATAGGATGGGGTATAGCAGTGTAGCTCATTTGTCTTCCCAGTTCAAGAAAGTTACCGGATTATCGCCCAGCCATTTTAAGCGTATAGGCACCAACATCCGCAAACCGCTGGACATGGTAGGAAAATGAGAATCACAAAATACTATAAACCTTGCACAAAATTCTATAACAGGCCGCAGCTACACACTGTTTACCTTTGTGTCGTGACTAATCCACAGACAAGAAACACAACTACACTATTATCGGAATTACTTTCAGTGGATGCCTAAGTAAGTTTTACAGGGTAGTATGTTTTTTGTTTACTATAACATTCAGTTTATTCTTCAGTTCATTAGTATAATATATCTTTACATTCAGTAATGAAGCGTTTTTTAGTCACCATATTATCCATACTCTACATGTCAAGTGCCATGGGTGCTACCGTGCACCTGCACTACTGCATGGGCGAGTATGTGGGTGCATCGCTCATACATGAGGACGAGCACGAATGTGCTAAATGCGGTATGACCAAAACATCGGATGACAATGGTTGCTGCAAGGACGAGCATAAAACTATCAAAACCAGTGAGCATCAGCAGACAAAAGCAACATTCGACCATATTTTACTGGTTACTATACCTGCTCTGCCCAAAACTCATCAATACTATTTCCATCATCTTACTTATCTGCCTGAGAGAAAGGTAGCACTTACTGCACACGCCCCACCTTCCTTGTGGCGAGTCAATCCCATATACCTTTCTGTGCGAAATTTCCGTATTTAATACTGCATTTCAACTCCAGTTGAACATGTCCCTATAATCTATCGGGACATAATCCCAACGCATTTTTGTGCGCTGCACCAATCGGTCGCTGTGGTTAAACAATTAATAGACTTAGCAACCTCAGTAAAAGACCTCCGTGTCCTTATTGGGCGGCACTTGGTTAGTATATATGCGTTTATACAATTTTAGATTATCCTTTTTTTCATAAAAATTTAAAAATTAATAAAATGAAAATCATAAAAAATATAGCAGCTATTATATTGATGTTTGCAGGTATTACTTCATATGCCCAAACACAGAAAGAAACCATTAAAGTATCAGGCAACTGCGGCATGTGTGCCAAAAAAATAGAGGCTGCCGCCAAAGATGCTGGAGCCACCAAGGCCAAATGGGACGAAGAAACCAAAATACTCACAGTGTCCTACAAAGCCTCTAAGACAAGCAACGATGCTATACAAAAGAAGATAGCAGAGGTGGGCTACGATACCGAGAAGTACACTGCCGATGAGGCAGTATACAAGGCGCTACACAGCTGCTGCCAGTATGACAACAAACGCCCATCCGGCGACGTAAAATGAATTTTACTAAACATCAGTACGCCTTACCTGTAACGCTTATTTCAATAGAAAGTTCTCTGTATTATATCATGGTACATTATCGCGAAATACGTAAGACCTCCCTTTAGGGTCGGGGTTTTCTTCGTGCAGTAATTCCATTTATTCACTTTAATAAAATTAACAATGAAAAAGATAATTCTAATAGGGCTTCTTATGTGGAGCTTACCTGTTTTTTCGCAGATAAAATCTGCTACACTCACAGCCAGCGGCCTTACCTGCAGCATGTGCAGCAAGGCTATTTTCAAGGCGCTCGAGAAGGTGCCATTTGTAGACAAACTCACGGTAGACATCGAGAAGTCAACCTATGCTATGACCTTTAAAGAAGGTGCCGCTGTGGAGCCCGATGATATAAAAAAAGCGGTAGAAGATGCCGGTTTTTTTGTGGCAGAGCTGCAGCTTATCGCAGCTTTTCAGGGTGTAGCTATAGCCAATGATGCCCATGTGGTGATGGGTGGCAGCACCTATCATTTTCTGAATGTATCTAAACAGGTGCTCAACGGTGATAAAACAATAAAGGTGGTAGATAAAAACTACCTGCCCGCCAAAGCCCATAAAAAGTACAGCAAGTACACCAAAATGAAATGCTATGAAACCGGCAGGGTGGCCGATTGTTGTCCAAAAGATAAAGTAACCTCAGACCGTATATACCATGTCACACTATAAACGAATAATGATGATATGCCTGCTGGGGTGCACATCCTATACAGCATCGGCTCAGGAGTTGTTTGTGTATTCTGAGCCTGCCAGCAATATGCCCGCTAAGTCGGTAGGGGTGAGACTTTCAAACTGGGTGATGAACGAAACAGTAGCCCAGCGAATAAACTACCACCTGATACCGGAGCTCATGTGGGGTGTCAACAAGCAGTTGATGGTGCATCTCGAAGGCTTTGTAAGCAACCGTGGCACCAGCCTTGCCGCAGAAGGGGTAGGCTTGTATGCTAAGTACCGCTTTTATAGCCGGGACGATGTGTACCGCCACTTCAGGATGGCTGCATTCATGCGCGCTTCTACCAACAATGCCGACATCCATCAGGAAACTATACAGACCAACGGGCACAATACCGGGTATCAGTTGGGGCTGGTGGGCACACAGCTATTGCACAAGACTGCATTGTCTGCTACAGTGTTTTATGAGCAGGCGCTCGATAACATGGGGGGCAACGAGTTTCCCTCCACCTTATCGCCCATAGCGGCCAACTATACTCTGTCTGCAGGGCGACTGCTGCTGCCAAAGGCTTACACGAGCTACAACCAGACTAACATGAATTTTATGATAGAGCTGATAGGGCAGGCATTGCCTGAGAGCAGCAAAAATTCGCTCGACATTGCACCATCCCTTCAATTCATCTTTTTCAGTCAGGCCCGGCTCGATGTTGGTTATCGCTACCAGCTGTTCAGCAATATGCAGCGCACGGCTCCCAATGGTTTTGTAGTAAGGCTGGAGTATTTGTTTTTCAACTCGTAATTACATATTTATCAGCAACGCAGGTGTGGCACACTTCCAAAGTGTGCCGCACCTCTCTGCTGGTTAATAAAAACATCTCAGGCGTTTCACTGTTCCAAAAGTGTGGGAGAGCTACCCATTCCGTTTTGGTCATCAATCTGGTCACCTGTACTCATTGAAGCAAGATAAATCCTTTTCGTCAATCTGGAGATTGACTGCCGCGTGAGTCGGACATTACGCCAAATTATTTTTTTATTTTACAACGCCGAACTGAAGATACTATCTAAAAATGGGTAAACCTATTTAGGGACTTGACACATCTAAACACTGTTCTACTTCGACAGCATTTTGTTTATTTCAGAATCATTATTGCTGCTACCCGTGACATTGAGCATAGTACCTACAAATAGCGCTATACCTATCAGTAGTATACAGGCAGCAGAGAAACGCTGAACGTAGATTATTTTTCGGACTGTGAGCAGGCGGCGTATACGGTCTGCGAGAAATACCTTGGCAAAGTCTATGCCCAGTATTATCACCAGAGCAGTTCCAAACAGTATAAAACGGTATGCGCCAGATGTGTTTGCAGTGATGGTTACAGCCCCCAGCCAGGTAATAAGCACACCGGGATTCAGGGTGTTTACCAGAAAGCCGCTCAGCCATATTTTGAAGAAGTCGCCACCGGATATAACTATTTGTGCCGCCGATGGTCTTTTGGGTTTCAGCTTGCGCAGCAGCCCTGCAAGGCCTATACTTATCAGCGCTACAGCACCGCCAAAACCAATATGTTTCTGGTAAGGTTCCAGATAGGTGAGCCACGATGCGGCAAGATTGGCTACGGTGATATACAGTGCATCGCTCACAGACACGCCCAGCACAAAAGCCAGACCGGCTTTGTAACTAAAATTTAGACTGTAGCGGATAATAGCGAATAGGGTAGGCCCCACAGAGATAGCCATGAATAGCCCAACCAGTATACCTTTTACTACTGCATCAGTAATGTGCATATCAGAGCAAGGTAAGAAATAATGCCCGCAACCAGTGTTTTGACCAGTTTTAGGGTATCATTTTTACCATTTCTTTATTAATACGCTGAATATTTTTGCAACAATTATCTGACTAACTAATTACCTCTTTACATATCTTTGCAATCCATTTTTTTGATAAACAACTAAAAACAATTCACTATCCATATGCAATTACCCGGTCAGACAAATTTTTACAAAGGAAAGGTTCGTGATGTATATACTATCGACGATAAGTATATGGTGATGATGGTCAGCGACCGTATTTCAGCATTTGATGTGGTGCTGCCGCGCCCTATACCTTACAAGGGGCAGGTGCTCAATCAGATAGCAGCACAGTTTCTGGAGGCTACGAGGGACATAGTACCTAACTGGATGATTAGTGTGCCGTTGCCGAATGCTACTATTGGTTATAAGTGCGAAACCTACCCTGTAGAGATGGTGGTACGTGGCAACCTGACCGGGCACGCATGGCGCACGTACAAAAGCGGCAAGCGCGAACTGTGCGGCATGCCTATGCCTGATGGTATGAAGGAAAACGACTTTTTTGAAAAGCCTATCATTACCCCTACCACCAAGGCACATGAGGGACATGACGAAGATATAACCCGTGAGCAGATAATAAGCAGTGGTCTGGTGTCGAAGGAGGAGTATGAGCAACTGGAGAAATACACACTCGCCCTTTTTGAGCGGGGTAAGGAAATAGCAAAAAGCAGGGGGCTGATACTGGTAGATACCAAGTATGAGTTTGGTAAAATAGGTGACACCATCTATCTGATAGATGAGATACATACACCAGACTCATCGCGCTATTTTTATATGGAAGGATTTGAGGAACGCCAGAGGAAGGGCGAGCAGCAAAAACAACTGTCGAAAGAGTTTGTGCGGGAGTGGCTGATGGAAAACGGCTTTCAGGGATTGGAGGGTCAGCAGATACCGGAGATGACAGAAGAAGTAGTAGGTGGCATATCTGAGCGCTACATAGAGTTATACGAAGTAGTAACCGGCAAGACCTTTATGAAGCATGATGTAAATTATGCCGATCAGCAAAACAAGCTGGAGGAAGCATTGAAGCAATTGAAGTAACTAGCAGCATATTAACTATTGAAAGACAAAGAGTTGTGATATCACAACTCTTTGTTTGCTTTAGGTGTTCTTATGTAAATTATATACCTGCGGGTGCAGCGTTTTCTGGTTTCTTTCTTTTTAGTATTCCTGCACATATAAGCGAAATGATGATGCCGACCGGCAATATTTCTGTATAGGTTATTAATGTGAAGTATACCGGATTTTTATAGTCCTCACGGCCTTTTTCAATCTTGGCGATTTCTTCTTTGATTTCCGCGGGTTTCTCTCCGGAGGTTTCCAACTTACGGATCATAGCTGCTGAGTATTTGTCCATAAAGTCGGGCATACTATAATTATACACTACTGCCCATGATGCCACATACATAGTAGATGTAATGAGTGAAATGTAGAGCCCCATCAGGAAGGCATTCTTAAAGCTCACGATACCTCCGTTGTGCTTATCGCGATAGACCTTCACGGCAACAAAGATGAGCGAGAATGCCAATATCATAGAGGCAAAGCCTATTACCATACCGCTGGTGCTGTCGCAATCGTGATTGAGCGAGGACATACTTATGCTCATGAGCACAGAACTGATGACTCCGGAAATGAGTCCGAATACAAGGACAATTTTTTTCATATCTTTTTTAGTTTTTGGTTTGATGGCACAAAAGTGGGGAGGCTCGCGGTTTGTCCGTTCATACTAAAGGGTGATTTTAGGAAAAACGACCTGTTTTTCATGCTTTTGGGCTAGTAAATTATGGAATCAACCCTATGTTTCGTGCCTTGTCCACAGCTTGTGTCCTGCGTTTCACATCCAGTTTCATGAACAGGTTAGAAGAGTGCGTCTTTATCGTATTCAGTGAAACAAACATTTGATCGGCAATTTCCTGGTTACTGAGCCCTTTTGAAATCAATTGCAGTACCTCCAGTTCGCGTGTGCTTA
Source organism: Taibaiella sp. (assembly GCA_021740995.1). Taxonomy (GTDB): domain Bacteria; phylum Bacteroidota; class Bacteroidia; order Chitinophagales; family Chitinophagaceae; genus Nemorincola. The sequence continues at coordinate 2,121 of JAIOYR010000029.1, read as the reverse complement.
AATCGTATTTGTCTAATGCTTTGTTGTTTAAGGAAAATGTGCCACCTGCTTGCAGTGGTGCGGCCGGAACTTCTACAAACACTTGTTTCTCTACAACTATTGTTTCCTTTTTGGGTGTTACGAGTTTGAGTGCCAGCCATATGCCGAGACTGGTAAATATTAAAGCGATAGCACCTATGTATACATCTACAGCGTGTGTCAAAAGCAGATAGCGCACCTCCAGCCACCTGAGGAGGAATAACAAGACGGCAAGGGAAAGTCCGTAGAGTAAAAGGTGTTTTGTGACGGAATTACTGCGGATTGTCATAAAAATTATAGAAGTAGTATTGAAGTAAAAGTAATGATTAGCTCATATATACAAAGACAGACACTAAACAAAAATAGCAGAAACTTTGCCATGCAAAATTTCTGCTATGAATATGTTGATATGAAAAATTAAAGATTCCCCCGCTTTGCTTGTTCTCTTTCTATAGACTCAAACAGTGCTTTAAAGTTGCCTGCGCCAAAGCTCTGGGCTCCTTTGCGCTGTATGATTTCGAAGAAAAGGGTAGGGCGGTCTTCTACCGCCTTTGTGAATAGCTGCAACAAATATCCTTCTTCATCGCAGTCTACCAAGATGCCCAGTTCCTGCAGGGGGGCGATATCTTCATCTATCTTTCCTACACGGTTTGGCAGGTCTTCGTAGTAGGCATTTGGTGGTGCATCCAGAAATTCTACGCCACGGGCTTTGAGTTCACGAACGGTTTTTACTATATCAGCAGTTGCTATAGCCACGTGCTGCACCCCTTCGCCTTCATAAAAATCGAGGTATTCCTCAATCTGTGACTTCTTTTTGCCTTCAGCCGGCTCGTTTATCGGGAACTTCACAAAGCCGTTGCCATTGCTCATAACCTTACTCATCAGGGCAGAGTACTCCGTGTTTATCTGCTTATCATCGAAGGAGAGGATGTTTACAAAGCCCATTACATCCTCGTACCACTTGATGGTAGGGTTCATGCGGTTCCAGCCCACATTGCCTACGCAATGGTCTACATGCAACAGGCCGGCAGGGGGTGGATTATAATTGCTTTTCCACTCCTTATAGCCTGGCATAAAGATGCCGTTGTAGTTCTTGCGCTCTACAAACAGGTGAACTGTTTCGCCATAGGTATAGATGCCGCTCATGCGCACCTCGCCATGCTCATCGGTAATGGTTGTTGGCTCCATGTAGGATACACCACCACGGCTCATAGTTTCTTCATAAGACATATAGGCATCATCTACCCACAGTGCCAGAATCTTCACCCCATCGCCATGTTTTTTTACATGCTCGGATATGGGGTGATTAGAGTTGAGTGCAGATGTAAGTACCAGTCTAATTTTGCCCTGCTGCAGCACATAGGATGCACGGTCGCGCACTCCGGTTTCGGGACCAGCATAGGCCAGCGACTGATAGCCAAAGGCGGTTTTATAATAATGAGCTGCTTGCTTGGCATTGCCCACATAAAATTCTACATGGTCTGTACCATTAATGGGCAGGAAGTCTTTAGCCTGCTTCATTTTTTGGGATACTGTGAGTTGTTCCATATTTTTTTAGTATAAAGTCGAAAGTCGAAGGTATAAAGTAAAAAGTCGAAAGTCAAAAGTCGAAAGAATAAAGTACAAAACAGCGATTTGCTACATAATAGCGGGCAAAAAACGGCGTTCCACTTCTTCTACCTATTACTCTACCCAGCTATACACATAGGCATCGTCTTCGATATTAAGTGCATCTTGTGTCAGTATAAGCGGATGAAAGGTATCTACCATTACTGCCAGTTCTTTAGTTTCTTTGGCGCCAATGCTTTTTTCTACCGTTCCGGGGTGTGGTCCGTGTGGTATGCCGGCAGGGTGCAGGGTTATCATACCCCGCTCTACATGCTTACGGCTCATAAAGTCGCCATCTACATAATACAGCACCTCATCACTATCTATATTGCTGTGATTGTAAGGTGCAGGTATAGCCTGTGGGTGGTAGTCGAACAGGCGCGGCACAAAAGAGCAGATAACAAAGTTATGTGCATCGAATGTCTGATGAACAGGTGGTGGCTGATGTACCCTCCCTGTTATTGGTTCGAAATCATGAATGCTGATAGCATATGG
>JAIOYR010000143.1 GCA_021740995.1 Taibaiella sp. | reverse complement strand
GGTGCTGATGATAACGAGTAAGGGAATTGCCGGGGTGCCAAGGGCCTCGCTGGTAGTGATAGCCGGCACACTGGCTACCTTCAAGATACCTGAGGCAGGGCTGGCACTGTTGCTGGGAATAGATCCGCTGCTGGATATGGGCAGAGCAGCCACGAATGTGGTAGGTAATTCTGTGGCAACTGTAGCGATGTGCAAACTGGAGGGGTCGTTGAAGGATTAGGTGCGGTGAAATGCCTGGTGCTGCTATGATGGGGGCAGTTGAATTTTTGAGATTGAAGTGATATTTTTGTCAACATTAATTATTCTGACTGGATTGCGGTACCAGAACAAAATATTTGCTGTATTTATAATTGCCATGCTCGTTTCCTGTAGCTGCATGGCAATAGAGATAAGCGTGGGTAAAGTAAGTTTGATAGCTCATTTTATCTCCTATACGAATATTCTGCTTTTTGTTACATCTGTAATTTCTATAAAGCAGTACTTCTGGCCCGGCGACGAGAACCGGTTGCCTTTTCACATCTTCAATGCAATTTTTGTTGTTTTGTTTTATAGCGTGAGTATACCCTTTCTAATTACGGAGCGAGTTTATTATGAGGAGTATCAGGATATAACACCGCTAGGAGTGATTAGTAAATTCTTTTTTACAGGCAATATCAATTCTATAGCCCAGTTGGTGATTATTTTTTCGCTGGTGATAAATGTGCTGTACATACGCCGGTATAACCGGGATTACTATGAGGCCGGTATAGGTAACAAGCATGATCATGATGATGAAGTGATTCAACACGAAAGTGCTGTAACCGACGAGCCAAACGCGCAATCGGATGGCGCTGATGTCTCAAAGAAGTTGTCCTGAGGCAAAGCGCGGTGAGACTGATGTCCTGAATCAACCTTTATTTTCGGTCTGCAATGCTTTTTTCAGGCCACTGCTCAGCAGCCAAAGCAATACTGTGCTACTTATTGCAAACACGAGCCAAACAGGCCAGCCGGGAAGTAATGGGAGGATTATGTCGTTTTTCTTTGCTATGCCAGCTATAGCCACCTGTGCTGCAATGGATAATATGGGTGCTATGCAGAGTGCCGCAATTGCTAAGGGTAGTATTTGTTTTGCAGTGAAACTGTAGAGGTATCTGAATCCATATCCCAATTGCCAGAGGAGATTGATAGCTGCGGCTGCCCGTGTGAGCATTAGTTGCACAAACAAGATAAATACGAACATGCTTATGCCCATGAGCAATACAGCCAGCAATCCGGTGGCCAGAGATACTACCTCTACCATGGCTCTTATCTTTGCCCAGCGCCCGTTTTGGGCATTGGTTGCATATCCGTGTTGCTGCAAGTAGGTGGTAAATACCTTTTGAGTGGGGTCGGTAACCTTAACAACAATCTGTGACGGCTGAATAGTGCCTGAGTTATGGTTGTAAGTGCGATTGCCGAACTCAATAAGGGAAGAAGGCACCAGCACAGAATTGATATTGTCTGAAAATCCCACTACGTGCGCTGAGAGCACCATTCCGTCTTCGCCGCCAATTCTCAGTTTCAGTGCAACCGACTTGACGGAAGAGCGGGAAAGTTGCGGCAATCCCTGACCGGGTGCAAAAACATAGTTGTAAATGTCTAAAAACTGGGCTGACAGAATTACGGGAAGATAACGATCACCCGGCTGCCAGTTCCAACCATCGGGGATGGTGTCGAGAAAGCGATCCGGAACGCTTTCAAGTGGCATTTCTGTGGACATGGAAATATTGCCGTCCAGGACAGCAAATGCCGGGAACGCTGCAGCTGAAACCACCCCTATATCTACCACCCCGCTCACCTTGCCGAGTGCTGCTATCTCATCTGTGGAAAAGGTATTGGCGGCGGCATGCCCCATATTGAGATCGGTGATCTGCTTGCCGATTACGAGGCAAGTATTGGTGTTGGCGGAATTGGAATTGCCACCCACTAATTGATTGAAATTCCACCAGGTGAGCACACTCAGCAAGAGTAAAGTAGCGCCCAGCGATAATGTTGCCATGGCGAAATACAGCCGGGATTTGCTGCCGGATGAGAGCAGGAGTTTACGGAGCAGTAATGTGTGGTTGCTGCTCATATTTTGTAGGATATTGTGTAAGGAAAATAGTCATTAGTATCCAGCGCTGCAATGATGAGTCCTGCCTGCTGTGCTGCAGCGACTTCGGCGATCAGCGTTATTGCTTTATTTCGGTTTGTGGAATCGAGGTGGCTAAATGGTTCGTCCATAAGCAGCCAGTTGAATGGTTGCACCAAAGCCCGGACGATGGCAACCCGCTGCTGCTCGCCGTATGAAAGTTTACCCACCTGTACGTGTATTTTGTTGTGAATGCCCAGCCTGCTGAGCCATTCCTCTGCCAGTTCCTGGGAAACTGCGGGTGAGAGCAGTCGTTTTATTTCAATGTTTTCCCAAACTGTAAGGTTAGGAAACAGTCTGAGATCCTGAAAAATAATACTGAGGTGGCCTGCCCGTAGTCTGGATAATGACTTGTCATTGATTTGGTTAATCTGTTCATTTCCCCAACAGACTGCACCTGAATAAGGGATTGGCATACCGTAGAGGATATGCACCAGTGTGGTTTTGCCGCTTCCTGAGGGTGCTTGCAGCAATACGTATGCACGGGCATTGAAAAGAATATCTTTCCCCCAAATACCCGAAATGCCGGCACCTGCACGCGAGGATAGATAGCCAGGTATTACGTTTTGCAAAGAAAGGTGCATAATTGGTGATTGTAGATCAAAAGTAACAGGAATGGCGTAAATTGAGTAACAGAACATGGAAAGGGGGAATTGAATCGACCTGATTGGTGTCGGGAATAGGGCTAACCGAGAGGGTGATGCTACCTGAGCAGGGAATGGGCTATGGGAGCGATGGCATTGAAAGAGCGGCATACAAATGTCATTTTTTTAGGATAATTAACCCGTTTCCAATTTCTTCCTTATATTTACCTGAAATATTTACATTGCGGAATCTTATGACTAAAAGGATTTTATCGATTTTTTTACTGGTTGCCATAGCCACACTGGCGTTTATTTCCTGTAAGAAATACAGTACCCCCGATGCTGATGCAACCAGGAATTACTTCCCGTTAACTTTTGGTAGGTCAGTGACATTCGCAGTGGATTCGATCTATTATAACGAGGTTACGTGTATACAGCGCCGTGTAAAGTCGCAGTTGAAGTATGTGGTTACCGATACTTTTTCTGACCGGAAGAATTTCAGCAATAAGCTATCTTATATACTTGATGTTTTCAGCCGTCCGTATGACGGAGGCGTATGGAAGCCAATAAGTGTAATCATACTGAATCCGACAGCTACGGGACTTAACTGGACACAGGACAATGTAAAATACACAAAACTGGTGTTCCCTATTCAGGATGGTTTTAGCTGGAAAGGCAATGAGAATGCACCTGTAAACGATGCGGATTTTGCATTTCTGAAAGACTGGAATTACCAGTACAGGGACTTCCGTAAGTCGTACAATACCGGATTTGTGAATTTTGATAATACCGTTACAGTTCTTGAAAATGATGAATCAGTAAACTATCCGGCTGTAGACTCGGGTGTTGCTGCAATGCGTACCTTTTCGAAGACTGTTTATGCGTATAATGTTGGACTGGTATACCGTGAGCTAACTCACTGGACCTATCGGGCCAATAATTCGCAGTGTCTGAATGGCTACTCGGTAGTGATGCAGGCTATAGACCACAACTGATGATATGTGCCGGAGTTTTAGTGTTATATTGATTATGGCCGCCTTATTTGTGTGCGGCAATGCATCTGCAATACAATACGCGTATCTCGTAAAATTTACCAACAAAGACAATACTGCATATTCTCTGAGTGCGCCACTGGCGTACCTTTCACCACGGTCTGTAGACAGGCGGGTAGTACAGCATATTCCCATTGACAGTACTGATCTCCCCGTTCCGGCTGCCTATCTGGACAGTGTTCTGACGCTGACAGGAGGCAAACTTCATGGCACTTCAAAATGGTTTAATTTTTGTGTGTTACTCACCCCTGACACCGCGGTAATCCATAACCTTGATGGCAAGTCATATATAGGATCGGTAAAGCGCATAGGGTTCTATACGGACAGCCTGCACAAACCCGGACCGACTACAACTATAGCAGCAGCTAACAAGAAAACAGCAGGAGACGGAACCTATTATGGCAATACCTGGACGCAAACGCAACTGGTGAGCGGGAGCTACCTGCATGACGAAGGATATACCGGAAACGGAAAGCTAATAGCCGTGCTGGATGCAGGGTTTATAGATGCGGATACCCATGTGGCACTCAATAGCATGTGGAGTGGCGGGCGGGTGCTGGATCAGCATAATTTTGTGTTGGCAAATGATTTCATTTTCGGGTATGATACCCATGGCGCGAAGGCGTTGTCTACTATGGCGGGTTATTTGCCGGGCACTTATGTGGGCAGTGCGCCAATGGCCTCCTTTGTATTGTATATTACAGAAGATGGCAATTCGGAGCAACCGATAGAGCTGGTAAATATGCTGATGGCTAGTGAACGTGCCGATAGTATAGGTGCTGATGTTATTACTACCTCGCTGGGGTACAACACCTTTGATAATGTAACCGACAATTTTGTATTTGCGACTGATTTTGACGGGAAATCTACCGTTGCAGCCGCGGCCGCTAATATGGCGGTGTCGAAGGGTATACTGTTTGTAGCATCGGCAGGCAACGAAGGTGGCATAGGCTGGAACATGATACTTACGCCCGGCGATGCCGACAGTGCGCTAACTATAGGGTCGGTGGATGCGGGCGGAATAAATGCTGCCAATAGTGGTTACGGACCCAACGCTGCAGGGCAAGTAAAGCCTGATGTATGTGGGATGGGGCAAGCTGCGGCATTGCTGATAGGAAGTAGTGGTTATGTGAACCAGAATGGCACCTCTTATGCTACACCACAGATAGCAGGGTGGGCGGCTTGTTTGTGGCAGGCATATCCCACAGCAACGCCATTTCAGATACGGCAGGCGATCATACGATGTGCAAGTAGCTATCTTTCGCCCGGAGTACAATTGGGGTATGGGATACCTGATTTCAGTTGTGCAAAATCGTTGATGCTGAGCATTCCGGAGTCACCTGAACCTTTTTCACCTGCAAGCTGGGTGACGGCAACTCCAAATCCATTTGTAAAGGACATTACCCTGGTGCTGGGACCAGATACCGAACAATCTGTTACGTTTATTCTGACGGACGTTGCCGGAAAGCAAATTCTGGAAGTATCGGGAGCATTCAATAAGGGATTCAATACACCATATGACATTGAATTGCCGAACCTGCCATCCGGCATTTATATTTTAAAAGCGGTGTCGCCCACAAAGCAGCAAGTGCTGAAACTAGTGAAGCGATAAGCGACCGACCGCACAATCAATCTGAGCGATGTTTAGTTACTGGGAACAGGAGTGTTTTACTCACTACGATCATATCATAGTTGGTGCAGGCATTGTGGGTCTGAGTCTGGCAATAGAGCTGGCCGGTAAGTACCCAGAGTCGAGGATACTTGTTGCTGAGCGTGGATTGCTATCTTCCGGCGCCAGTACCCGGAATGCGGGGTTTGCCTGTATGGGCAGCGCCACAGAATTGCTGGATGATCTGAGCACGACAAATGAAGATGAGGTTGTGGCACTTTTTGCTGCGCGAAAGGCAGGCCTTGAAAAGCTGAGAAACAGGCTGGGGGATGCACGGATAGGGTACAAAGCAGACGGCGGATACGAGCTGATAAGTGATAAGGAATACGGATTTCTGGACAAACTGGAATACCTGAACAGGATACTGCTGCCGGTGGTGGATCGCCCTGCGTTCGGGGTAGCTACAGAACTAGTGCCGCAGTTTGGCTTTGGCGGGGCCTACGCTAAGGCGCTGATAGAAAACACCTGTGAAGGAGGGATTGATACGGGTAAGATGATGCGTGCGCTTATAGATATGGTACTGCAATGCGGGGTGGAAATTAAGACAGGTGCTGCCGTTGCGGGATACGCAGAGGAGGCCGGGCGTGTGGAAGTGCGGATATCAGATCCATTCAGACAGCAGGATTGGCAGCTTTCTTGCAGTACGCTGAGCATATGTACGAACGCGTTTACAAAAAAACTGATACCGGATGCCGATGTGATTCCTGGTCGCGGGCAGGTATTGATCACCGACCCGGTGCCGGGGTTGAAGTTCAGGGGGGTATTTCATTTCGATACGGGCTATTATTATTTCCGGGAGCTTGACGGACGGGTGCTGTTTGGCGGTGGCAGGAATATGGATTTTGAGACGGAGCAAACAGAAGAGATAGGGCTGAATGAGCTGATACAGGCTGATCTTGAGGAAAAACTAGCAACGATTATATTGCCGGGTCAGTCATTTAGCATTGCGCACAGATGGTCAGGAATAATGGCATTCGGCAAGACTAAACAACCGATAGTGCAGGCGATAAGTGATCGCGTGTTTGGTGCGTTCAGGATGGGAGGTATGGGTGTGGCGCTAGGCAGTGAAGTTGCAGGGCAGCTTGCTGCAATAATAGCAGGCCAGAATGATAAATGGCAGATTGGTTAGGCTACAGGTGTTCCCAGTTCTCGAATAGCAAATTGAGGTAGTGATTTTCTGCGTGTGTGATCACATCATCGGCCTTGGCAAGTAAGAGTGCAAAGGCGATCAGTTTTTTTCGTTCCTGCGGCGTAGCGTCGTCATAGAAATCGTCCATTGCTTTGCGGAAGTGTCCTTCCCACTCATCTGGTCTGAGCCGGCTGATGAGTTCCATTTGTTTATCGAGACTGACATTGAACGGGAATTCATCGGCAAGGTAGCGCCTGATGACCATATCTTCTTTGCCGCTGATTCTGAAATCGACAGCAGAAAGTATCATGAGCAGGTGGTAACCAGCAATAGTTTTGTTCATTCGGTTGTTTGGCATAACGGTATATACGAATGAAAGTTATAGTC
>JAIOYR010000028.1 GCA_021740995.1 Taibaiella sp. | reverse complement strand
GGGTTGCCCCTTGTGAGGTCGTATTCTTTGTCGCGGGTGATACCAGTTACATTAAACCGCTTGGCATAGGTAATGCCCGTCTTGCCATCCATGTACACCATATTATAAGTGGTGCGCTCATCATTCTTCTGAAATATGGCAATGTGAATGATATCCTTGCCTACAAAGGTCTTATCGGCTACCTTGGTTACCGTCATTTTACCATCTCTCCTGAAAGAAATAATATTATCAATATCAGAACAATCGAAAGCAAATTCATCTTTCTTTAGTCCTGTACCTATAAACCCTTCTTTATAATTCACATAGAGTTTTGTGTTGGCTATGGCTACAGAATTAGCCTGAATGGTCTCGAACGGGCGTATCTCTGTTCTGCGTTCCCTGCCCTTTCCAAACTTTTTAAGCAGGTTCTCATAATACCTGATGGCATAGTCGTTGAGGGTAGCAATATTCCCTTTTACTTCTGCTATACTATCTTCCACCCCACGCATGTGCTCGTCGGCCTTGAAGGTGTCGTACTTACTGATACGTTTGATGCGTATTTCTGTAAGTTTTATGATATCCTCCTGAGTTATGGCACGCCTCAGCTTTTTGATGTAGGGTTTCAGTCCGTCATCTATCGCTTTCAGCACTCCCTCCCAGGTAGTCTGCTCTTCAATGTCGCGGTAAATGCGCTTCTCTATAAATATTTTTTCTAAAGACGAATAGTGCCAGTCTTCTTCCAGCTCTCCCAGCTTTATCTCCAGCTCGCGCAGCAGCAGGTGCTTGGTATGCTCTACAGAATGTTTGAGCAACTCGGATGCCCCTACAAAGTGTGGCTTGTCAGCAATAATGATACATGCATTGGGCGATATACTGATTTCGCAATCGGTAAAGGCATAAAGTGCGTCAATAGTCTGATTGGTAGATACGCCGGGAGCCAGCTGCACCAGCAACTCTACATCTTTAGCCGTATTATCTGTAACACTTTTTATTTTTATTTTGCCCGAGTCATTGGCTTTCAGAATACTGTCTGCAAGCTGAGAAGTAGTGATGCCGTAAGGCACATCTCTGATAGCAATAGATTTCTTGTCTACCTCCTCTATACGGGCACGTACACGCACCTTGCCTCCCCGGTTGCCATCGTTGTAGTTGTTTACATCTATCATGCCCCCTGTGAGAAAGTCGGGATATAGCTCAAATTTCTTACCCTTCAGATGCTTGATAGCACTTTCAATAATCTCACAAAAATTGTGGGGTAATATCTTGGTACTCAGCCCTACTGCTATACCATCTGTACCCTGAGCCAGCAGCATAGGAAACTTCATAGGCAGCGTTACCGGCTCATTCTTGCGACCATCGTAGCTGAGTTGCCATTCGGTAGTTTTGGCGTTAAAAGCCACCTCCAGTGCAAACTTAGACAAGCGCGCCTCTATATAACGGGCAGCAGCCGCACTGTCGCCGGTACGCACATCGCCCCAGTTTCCCTGTGTTTCTATCAGCAGGTCTTTCTGCCCCATGCCTACTATGGCGTCTCCTATAGAGGCATCACCATGCGGATGATATTGCATAGACTGACCGATAATATTGGCAACCTTGTTGAAGCGGCCATCATCCATTTCCTTCATGGCGTGCATGATGCGACGTTGCACCGGCTTCATGCCATCTTCTATAGCTGGCACTGCCCGCTCCAGTATCACATAGCTCGCATAGTCCAGAAACCAGTTCTGGTACATCTCATTTATCAGCGTAGTGCCTTTCTCGGCAAACAAATCCTGTTCTTCCATTGTTTTAGTAGTCGAAAGTTGAAAGTCGAAAGTCTAAAGACATGAGTCCTGAGCACTGAAGGCTCAAAATACTACAACGACAATAACTGCTACAAAAATATTTATTGTAGAGGAATGAAGGGAAAGTATTTTTTGCTGGATTCTGAACTACATGCCATGTAAAGGAATATCCTAAAGTGTCATCAGTGCATCACACTAAACTTCTTCAAGACACGACCATTTTTATCGACATTGGACAACCGGTAGCGTCAACTACCGAAAAGGCCAAACATGAAAATATTATATACTGTAACGGCGCTGATATAAAACGCTGAAAATCCAGAAAAACACATTTCGTACAGATACACCTACATTTTCTCCGGCAACCTAATACCCAGTAAACCCATAGCGTGACGCAATATTGATGCCGTCATTACAATAGTCATCAGGCGAAGGTTTTTCTTTTCTTCACTTTCGGCTTTAGAGATACTATGCGCATCATAAAAGGTATTGAACAATTGTGCCAGCTGGAACGAATAGTTGCAAAGCGAAGAAGGATTAAATTCATCGGCTGCTTCAGCAAGTATTGCAGGATATTGCTCTAAATGCAGAATCATTTCCTTCTCCAGCTTAAGAAGCTCACCAGCCGGCTGCAGTGATTGAAAACGGGTAGCACCAGGTACTAAAGGCACATTTTCCCTGCGCAGTATAGAGCATATACGTGCATGAGCATACTGAATAAAGGTGGCGGTAAAGCCATGCAGGTCTATTGATTCTTTAGGGTCGAAGATCATTCGCTTTTTAGGGTCTACACGCAGCAGATAAAACTTAAGCGCACCCAGACCTATCATCTCATACAGGCGGGTAAGCTCCTCTGAAGTAAACCCATCGGTTTTGCCCGATTGCTCTGTTTGCTCCTGTGCCAGGCTTATCATTTCCGCTACCATATCATCAGCATCCACTACTGTACCTTCACGGCTTTTCATCTTGCCGGTAGGCAGCTCTACCATACCATAAGACAGGTGGTAAATACCATCGGCACAGGGCTCTCCCAGTTTTTTCAGTATCAGTTTTAGCACCTGTATATGGTAATTCTGTTCATCAGCTATTACATATAACGACTGATTGAGTCGAAAATCCTCATATTTAAGCTTGGCAGTACCGAGGTCCTGAGTAATGTAAACCGATGTGCCATCGCCACGCAGCAGCAGCTTCTCATCCAGCCCGTCTTCCTTCAAGTCTACCCATACAGAGCCATCTTCTTTTCTGAAAAGCACACCTTTTCTAAGTCCATCTTCCACTATTTTCTTGCCCAGCAGGTAGGTTTCACTTTCGTAGTACATTTTGTCGAAGGAGACACCGAGACGCTTGTAACTCTTTTCGAATCCCTCATATACCCAGCCATTCATAGTAGACCACAGCGTGCGAATTTCAGCATCTCCGGCCTCCCATTTGCGCAGCATATCCTGTGCTGCCATCATAATTGGTGCTTCTTTTTCAGCAGTCTTTTCATCTTTGCCTGCAGCTATTAGTCCTGCTACTTCCTGCTTGAATACGTCGTTGAATTTTACATAATAGTCGCCTACCAGATGGTCGCCCTTTATGCCCGTGCTTTCGGGTGTAGCTCCATTGGCATACCACATCCAGGCTATCATAGATTTGCAGATATGGATACCCCGGTCGTTGACCAGATTAGCTTTTACTACCTGCTTGCCATTGGCTTTCAGTATCTCAGAAACTGCAGCTCCCAGAAAGTTATTGCGGAGATGCCCGAAATGCAGGGGTTTGTTGGTATTAGGAGATGAATACTCTACCATTACCCTGCAGTCAGCTTTGCATTGTTTGCCGAAGCTGGTATCTGTAAAATGATTGAGCAGGAACGATACACAGTAACTGTCCTTTACGGTCATATTAAGAAAGCCGCTTACAATGTCGTAAGAAGAAAACAAGTTGGTTTTTTCCAACAGGTAATCACCAATTTGCACGCCTATAGCATCCGGCTTCTGTCGCAACAGTTTAACAAACGGAAACAACACAACGGTATAGTTGCCCGTAAACTCAGGTTTGGTCTGGTTTACGGAAATCATAGATATAGTAAAAGAATCATCTGGAAAAAGATGTTTCAGCGCATCAAAAGCAGCGTGTTTTACCTGGGCAGCAAGTGTCATTATTCGTTCTGTTTGCTGCAAAAATAGTTTATAATGTTGTGGAAACATTGCAATTTCGCGGCGGCAATTTCGGTGTATGGATTTACTGAGTTAGCAAGTCTAAAAAAATACACCAACTTTGCGATTATTCCCTTTGTAATATTTCAACTTTCTACCTTTTACTATCTACTTTTGTTCTTGCCTGCCTATATGCAGGTTATAACTTTCTACTGAAACAATGACCAACCGACAGCTTTTTCTACACCATCAGGCTCAGACCTCCCCTGCCCCTATTGGGCTGGAAATTGTATCGGCATCCGGCAACTATTTGTATGATGTAGATGGCAATACATATCTGGACATGATAGGTGGTATCAGTGTTTGCAACATAGGTCACCGGCACCCTGATGTAGTTGCTGCCATAAAAAAACAAGCAGATGAATACTTGCATATAATGGTTTATGGGGAGCTGGTGCAAAGCCCTCAGGCACAATACGCAAGGTTGCTCAGCGAGCATCTGCCTGCCACACTCGATTGTGTTTACTTCACCAACTCCGGCACGGAAGCTACAGAAGGTGCACTGAAACTTGCCCGCCGCGCTACCGGGCGCACAGATATAGTTTGTTGCAACAACAGTTACCACGGCAGCACAATGGGTGCGCTAAGTGTAATGGGCGACGAATACTGGCGTAACGCATACAGACCGCTGCTACCGGGTGTGTGGCACCACAACTATAACAGCCCTGAACTAATAAATGCTATAAATGAACATACTGCCTGTGTAATAATAGAAACAATACAGGCAGAGTCTGGCGTATTGCCCCCCGACACTGAGTGGCTGAAACAACTGCGAAAAAAATGTACCGACACCGGCACCCTGCTAATATTCGATGAGATTCAGTGCGGCTTTGGGCGCACAGGAAAGCTATGGGGCTTTGCGCATTATGATGTGGTGCCGGATATACTTTTGCTGGGCAAGGCGCTGGGTGGTGGCATGCCGCTTGGGGCGTTCGTAGCATCTCATGCTCTGATGCAGCAGCTTACAGACAAACCGGTATTGGGACATATCACCACATTTGGCGGGCATCCGGTATGCTGCGCAGCAGGTATGGCAGGTATGAAAGCATTGTTAAATGAGCAATTGATAGCTACAGTTGCCGAAAAAGAAAAACTGTTTCACGCCTTGCTGAAACACCCAAAAATAAAAGCAGTACGCAGCATGGGCTTACTCATAGCGGTGGAGCTGGAATCGCCGGAAAGGGTAATTGAAGTATTACAGAAATGTTTGGGCAAGGGCTTGTTTTCAGACTGGTTTTTGTTTGCACCTAACTGTATTCGTATCGCCCCACCGCTCACAATCACCAGTGACGAAATCAGACTAGCTTGTGAAATAATAAGCTATTCGTTGTAATTATATATGACTAACTTTGATACCTGCTCATAAAAAAATCAACTTAGATGCAGCAATAGCAGGTATTTTTTACTATTTTGCCATCCATTCCACTAAAAACAACAACGATGTCTGTAAATCTCTGTATTGATTGGGGAAACACCAATGTAAAAGCTGCAATATTTGCCAATGACAAACTACAGAAACAAGTCATATTTTCTGAAAATGCTGCCCTTGAGCACGTAGCAGGGTTACTCGAAACCCACAAACCTGAGAAAGCAATAATCTGCTCAGTAGTACAAAGTGGCAGCGAACTGGAAAAGCTGATAGTGTCTAAAATACCGGGAACATTAGTCATGACCGGCACTACCAATGTACCTATTATCAACGCCTACCTTTCGCAAGACACACTGGGACCAGATCGTCTGGCATTGGTAAGTGGTGCACATTATGCGTATCCCGACAAAGACAATCTGGTCATTAGTCTCGGCACATGTATTACGTACAATCTCATACAGAAAAATAAAACATTTCGTGGAGGAGCTATTTCTCCCGGGCTTCAGATGCGCCTGAAGGCGATGAATGTATTTACTGATATGTTGCCCGAAATAGCATCCCTCGACGACGAGCCATTGCTACTGGGATATGATACAGAAACCTGCATACAGAGTGGTGCTGCAAACGGAATGGCATCGGAAATAGATGGTATGATTCGTGCTTTTCAGGAACGGTATACCGATTTTAACGCCATATTAACGGGCGGTGATGCGCCATACTTTGCAGCCAAACTTAAAAGTAAGATATTTGCCGACCCTGATTTATTAATGAAGGGATTAAATTTAATTCTCAACCATAATGTCCCATTCCCACAATAAATCTTTATTATTGGTATTACTGGTTGCTTTGGGCAATAATGTGTTCGGACAGACTAATGCAGCAGGAAGCAACCCTATAAACGGCAAAGAAAACAATCCTTATTCTAAATACGGCTTGGGTGAACTAAGAAACGGCAACAATGCCCCACTTAGAGGCATGGGTAATACTTCTACTGCATATACAAATCCTTACTTAGTCAATACGGATAATCCTGCTTCTTATTCTTTTTTACAGCGTACTACTTTTGAGCTGGGAGCCATAGCGGCAACCCGCACTATCAACGGAACTATAAACGGTGTAGACCAAAAATACAAAACAGGTACTGCTACCCTATCTTACCTGTCGCTGGCATTTCCTGCGGGCAAAAATGGCGGCTTAAGTCTCGGTTTCAGACCATATGCACATTCCTATTATTCGTTGGTTGATACTGTTCATACTAACTCCACGCCTTCATCGCCCATTGGCAGTGCTATAAAATCTTATAGTGGAGAGGGTGCTCTTAATTATGCATTCATAGGTGCCAGCCGAAAGTATAAAGGTTTGAGTATTGGAATTAATGCCGGGTATTTGTTTGGAACCTATCGCAATTCTGCGAGTTTGATTCCCATAGACACACTAAGTACTAATAGTGCATTTAACTCCCAGTTTTCCAGCAATACACGCCTGGGAGGCATTCAGTGGAAGGGAGGTTTGCTTTATGAAGTAAAGCTTGATTCCTCACTGGTGTTGCGAATAGGTGCTTCGGCATCTATGAGCCAAAAAATTAAACAGCATTACAATGAGCTGCATTTGATATACTACAACTTTACAGATACATTTACCAGAGATACCAGTTATTTTGTTGGCGACCAAAAAGGAAATCTCACTTTGCCACTTTCTTATAGTGTAGGTATTATGCTGGCAAAAACCGGCAAGTGGGGTTTCGGTATTGATTATGCAGCTACCCAATGGAGCTCTTTCAATAGCGAGTTGAACCCACAAATGAATCAAGGTCTGGCAAAAGCCTCCTACAAAATCAGCGCAGGGGGCGAGTACACTCCAGATGCCACCAATATCAGACGTTACTTATCCAGAGCTACCTATAGGTTGGGTGCCTATTATGGCAGCGATTACCTACAGATACAGAACAATAACTTACCCTATTATGGCATAACAGCGGGATTGAGTTTGCCATTCAAGCGTTCTTTGTCTCAGATACATATGGCGGTAGATGCCGGTGTACTGGGTACTACAGAGAACAACCTGATTAAGCAGAATTATATTCGCTTTACCATTGGTGCATCACTCAATGACCTATGGTTTGTGAAGCGTAAGTATGAATAGAATATCAGAGATTCCAAATTCCAAATTCCAAATTCCAAATTCCAAATTCCATATCAAAAACATCCTTTCCCGGATTGCATTTCCGGTAGTAGTTATATGTTTGCTTGCTGCCTGCAAAAATGACCCTGAAACCATAAGGGCGCTTACAGCAAAAAGTTATGTACAGGAAGATAAAGCCAAAGGTGTTACTTTTCTTTACAGTCAGGATGGCAACGTAAAAATGCGCATATTCGCCCGTGAATTTGTAAGGAATAATAATGCAAAACGACCCTACATCGACATGAATAAAGGACTCAAAATGGAATTCTTTGACGATAGCGGGAAAATATCAGATGTGCTTACCGCCGACTCATCGCGGTACTACGAGGCGCAACGCGATTTTATAGTATGGGATAGTGTGCAGATAATCAGCAGGAAAGGTGAAAAACTAAATACTGATGAGTTGATATGGAATGAGAGTGCGCAAAAATTCTTTACCGAAAAAGCTGTAACCATTACCACCAACAACGAAATCCTTTATGGCGAAGGGATGGAAGCCAACCGTGACTTCACCTGGTATCGCATCCTCAACCCAAAGGGCTCTGTGCAGGTAGATAAAGGCGAGGTGCCAAAGTAATAATTTTACAAGCGTTTTATACACTTAGTACCCTTATCATATCCAGCATATCTTCGCTTATCGGCATATTGCCTTTCACCACTTTATCAAACGGTGTAAAAGCTACTTCGTTATTCATAATACCTGCCATTACCTGTGTATTGCCCGCCCTAAGAGCATTAACCGCAGCATGTCCCAGCCTGCTGGCAAGTACCCTGTCGGCATACGTGGGCGAACCACCGCGCTGAATGTGCCCCAGAATGCAGCTTCTTACATCCAGCTCCGGGAAGCGCTTTGATATACTTTCATGCACTTCTTTTGCACCGCCATAGTCGTCGCCCTCTGCTACCACTATTAGCTGCACCGTTTTTTTGCGGCGCTCTCCTGCCGCTATTTTGTCCAGCACCTCATCTATGTTTGTTACTGTTTCCGGTATCAGTATGTCTTCTGCACCACAAGATATGCCACTATTGAGGGCAATATACCCGGCATCGCGACCCATGAGTTCTACTATAAATATTCGGTCATGTGCCTCTGCCGTATCCCGAATTTTATCTATCGCTGCTACTGCGGTGTTCACCGCTGTGTCAAACCCGATTGTAAAGTCGGTACCGGCAAGGTCTTTATCGATAGTGCCCGGCAAACCCACTGCCGGCATAGTGTATTGCTCGAAAAACTTCACAGCCCCCCTAAAGGTGCCATCGCCACCTATCAGTACCAGTCCTTCTATACTATGTTTTTTCAGTTCGTTGTATGCCTTTGCCATACCTTCACCGGTCATAAACTCCTTACTGCGGGCAGTCTTTAATATCGTGCCACCACGTTGTATAATGTTAGACACATCAGTGGTGTGCATCTTATAAATATCACCCTCTATCATTCCCTGATAACCCCGCCTGATACCAAATACATTCATGCCATGATAGATACCAGTACGCACTACCGCACGTATAGCTGCATTCATACCGGGGCTATCACCACCCGATGTCATTATTCCTATATTTTTTATGTTGCTCATAGTACATGCAATTTACGCTGTTAACCAGACAGAATCGCTCAGAAGCAGAAGAATAATTTGATTTATCGACAGTAACGAAGGTCACGTTCCGCAGCTACGTTACTAATAGTCTGAACCCAAACTATTCCTGAATAAACAGCTATTTTTGCCGCCTTACACCAAGAGCAAGCAGGAGTTTAATATAAATGAAAATGAAGCCCGTAAAATACTGTGGCGAATCAGGGTATTGCTACCGCTGATGGCTATTTCCGGCTGTGTTGTTGTTTTAGTATTATACTTCTTGTCTGAAGGAAAAGTACAAGCAGGCGATTATACAGTACCCGCAACTGCTTTACTTAATACTCTTGTCCTCGTAGTGGTTTGGCGGCAGTCGGTAAAGGCGAATGCTGAATACCTTGGCAGCTACTGACTTACCATTACTGAAGAGGCAGTAGCAGATGTAGCTATGCACAAGGCCGGAGTAAGTATAGAAAAGAGCAACATCGGCATCATATCGGCAGCAAAAGACGGTTCTTTAACCATTGTCAGCAGGAGTGGCCGGAAATTCATCAGAATCCGCAAAAACATAGATAAAAAAAAAGACAAAACTGGAGGATGCACTCAATGCTATAAAACCCATATCGGCCGCTGATGCTAAGCCTATCACTGCACTTTTGAGAAACGTATTTATACTTCTATCTTTGGTTTGTGGTGCTTGTGCAGCGCTAATCGAAAATTAAAAAGTGCTGGCAATATGCGGCACTACCATGGGCTTTATTATAGTCGGAGACAGCATTTCGATCATTGTTTCAAATACTGCTGACCCCAAAATCAAACTGATAGCAAAAATAGCGCTTGGGGTTTTGGCTCTGGGGCTGATATCTACCTTTCTCCTGAAAGTTTTGTAGACTTATTCACGTAATCAGAATTTCTGATTTTGCAGATTTCATAAATGCACTTATCTTTGTGCATGGCAATAAAATCTAAGTTTTACGGTGAAGGGCTCACATTTGATGATGTATTGCTCATGCCCGCTTACTCCGAAGTACTTCCACGCGAAGTAAATATTTCAGCAAACATCACCAAAGACATCCGCATAAACATACCAATGGTATCTGCTGCAATGGATACCGTTACAGAGGCACCATTGGCAATTGCTTTATCACGCGAAGGCGGTATTGGCATCCTGCATAAAAACATGAGTATTGAGCGCCAGGCAGATCAGGTGCGCAAAGTAAAACGCTCTGAAAACGGACTCATCCTCGACCCTATAACCTTACGTCCGGATGCAACGGTGGGAGATGCGCTGAAAATAATGAAGGAGAACCGTATAGGTGGCATACCTATTGTTGATGCCAACTTCCTGCTGGTAGGCATACTGACGAACAGGGATTTGCGCTTTGAGAAAAACAACAAAAAGAAAGTAAGCGAGGTAATGACCAAGGACCGGCTGGTAACAGCCCCACTTGGTACCGACATGCAAAAAGCAGAGCGCATACTGGAACAATATAAAATAGAAAAACTACCTATAGTAGACAAAAAAGGTAAACTTATAGGGTTAATCACCTTCCGCGACACGATACAACTGAAAAGCCACCCATATTCATGCAAAGACACTATGGGCAGACTGGTAGCAGGTGCCGCAATTGGCATCACTGCCGATATACTGGACCGTGTAGATGCGCTGAAGAACGCTGGCGTAGATGTCATCACACTAGATAGCGCTCACGGACACTCTAAGGGCGTGATAGATGCCGTAAAAGCAGTAAAAAAAGCATTCAAGACCATACCCATTATAGCCGGAAATGTAGCCACAGCAGCTGGCGCAAAAGCGCTTGCTGATGCTGGTGCTGATGCTGTAAAGGTTGGTGTAGGTCCGGGCTCTATTTGCACAACCCGTGTGGTAACAGGCGCAGGAGCCCCCCAACTCACAGCCATAATGGAAGCAGCCAATGCCCTTAAAAAAACGGGAATACCGGTGATAGCAGATGGCGGCATTCGCTATACGGGAGATATGGTGAAAGCTATAGCTGCCGGTGCTTCCTGTGTGATGGCAGGCTCTATATTTGCAGGCACTGAAGAAAGCCCCGGCGAAACCATCATCTATGAAGGTCGTAAATTCAAATCTTACAGGGGCATGGGCTCGGTAGAGGCGATGCAAGAGGGCTCCAAAGACCGCTATTTTCAAGACATGGAAGCCGACATAAAAAAACTGGTACCCGAAGGCATAGTAGGGAGAGTACCTTACAAAGGTCAACTGAGCGAGGTGGTACAACAATTTGTAGGAGGTCTCCGTGCAGGTATGGGCTATTGTGGAGCTAAAGATATAGCCGCACTGCAAAACAACTCACAGTTTGTACGTATCACCCCGGCGAGTATGGCAGAGAGCCATCCACACGATGTGGTGATAACTAAGGAAGCACCAAACTACAGCAGGTAGCACCTTACATTTCTAGATTCAGGTTTGACAGCTTTTCAGAAAGGTGTCAAACCCTTTTTTTTATAAAAAATTAGTTACAGTAAATAATTACCTATTCCTGTTTTTTTGTACATTTATAAACCCAACAGTTGAAAAATGTACTTTTCCCGTAGAAATTTCTTAAGGTCTGCCACCGTATTGGCAGCATTGTCGCTGAGCGAAATGCAAGCCATGGCCGCATCGGCCCAGATAAAAACCGATGGCAAGAACATTGATGAAAACGATGATGCATGGTGGCACAATGTGCGCATGATGTTTCCATTGTCTAAAGACCTTACCTACCTTAACAATGGCACATTTGGTCCATCGCCCTACCCGGTAATAGAGGCAGTGAAAGCCGGAATGATGGAAAACGACATGAACGGTCAGTATGGCAACTGGGAAGACACTGTAATAAAACTGGCAAAATTTGTAAATGCCACAAAGGAAGAAATTGCTCTAACGCACAATGTAACTGATGGAATCAATATAGGATGCTGGGGCATCCCTCTGCAAAAAGGTGATGAAGTAATCATCACTACTCACGAACATTCCGGCAATGCAATGCCATGGATGAACCGGCAGAAATTACATGGCATAGTAGTGAGGACCTACACCCCCGCCCCTACTGCTGCCGAGACGCTTACCCGCATAAATGATGTAATTAGCAAAAAAACCAAGGCAATAGCTACACCACATATTCCGTGCACACAAGGGCAGATTCTTCCTATAAAGGAGATTTGTACACTGGCGCGCGACAAAAAAATGTTTTCTATAATAGATGGTGCACATGGCCCTGGAATGATACCACTGGATCTGCACGATATGGGTTGTGATACCTACGCAAGTTGCTCGCACAAGTGGATGCTGGGACCCAAGGGCACCGGATTTCTCTATATCCGCAAAGAATTTCAGGATGTGCTGCAGACCTATACTGTAGGTGCCGGCAGCGATAATGGCAAGTGGGACCTGATGACTACGCCTGCTACGACCAGCGACTATACCCCCAATGCACACAGATACTATGCCGGCACACAGTCAAACGGGCTCTATGCAGGGGTAATTGCTGCTATCGACTTTATAGAATCTATAGGAGCTCAAAACATCTATAACCGGCTTAAATATCTGGGCAAATACACACAAGACAGTCTGCTGGCTTTTGGAGATAAGGTAGAGCTGATAACCCCTACAGAGGAACGTTCTCGTTGTGCTGTAAACGGCTTCAGGGTAAAAGGAGTGGATTTCCAGAAATTCTTCAATATGTGCAGCGAAAAGAAAATACGCATTCGTGGTGTTAATGAAAACGGACTTAACTCGCTAAGGGTATCTACTCATATTTACAATAGCAAAGAAGAAGTAGACATGCTTATGGAAGTGGTGAAGAAAGCAATAGGATAGAGAATTGTTGGAATTTTATTTTTCCAGAAAGCCTTACACTTTGCATAAGTTGCTTACAAATAAGCACTACTTAGGATGATTGCTGTTAACTCTGTAAATAATAATCTTATCTATCGGCTCTTTAGAGAGATTCCAGGGGATTTCATTGCGGCTAGTAGCATAAAAACCAGCAAACCTGCTTACCGATATAAAACTGAATATACCCGGAGCATAAGAATATGACTTTACTTCAGTCAGATCTATTTCTCGCGTATCTTGTCTGGAAATATGGGTGGGCATTACTATATAGTCGCCCTTCTTTACGGTGGATGTGTGGGTACTTAGTGCCTCTAAATCTTGTAAACCACAATACCACTGCCAGCCCCAGTGCCCCACACACCATATCTTCCCCGCAGTACCTGCGTGTTTTCTTACATCGAGTGCTGCACGCCTGTAAAAATCAGCAAATTGCCAATCAGATATGCCAATTAGAACACCAGATATAAAAGTACCAGCGATAGCGATTTTTCTTACCTGCGCGGTTACCTTATCCCAATATATAGATAGTATAATCAGTATTGCCGGTACCAGCAGCAGTATGTGGCGCGTAGCGACAGAAGGTGAAAATAAAATAACAAACATTGCAATAGAGACCAACCAAACATATACCACAATCACTCTTTGTCTTAAGTGTACTTTGGTTTTATTGAAGTGTAAATACAAGCTAAATAACAAAGTAATCAATATAAATTTACCATTCGCCAAAAACACTTCACCTATTATTTCTGTTGACTTAGCTTCAGATATAACATCGAAATAGACAAGAACAAGAAATATGGGTATCGAAAAACTTCCAGTGATTGCTAAAGCATATAATACTCTAGATGCAGGAAAGAATTTATGTAAAAGAAACACAGGCAGAAAAAAAATAGCACCCATACACAAAATGAAGGACTCGCTTTTCTTCACTATGTTTTCCCAGGACATACGCCCACCTCTGTTAAGTAGATGAACAGAACCAAATTCGTAATAATTCCAAACTGACCAAAGTCCCAGAAATAGCACAGGAATCAATACCACAAAAAGATACCAGTACTTGCGCTCATAAAGAATAGCCAGTACCAATACAAAAACCATGGGCAGTAATGTATATTTTATCAATAGACCGACACTTAGTATAATTGCAGCACTAACAAATCTTTTCAGGTCGGAACCTAACCGTACATTAATAAGCGTATAAATAAAAGATAGAAGGCAAAATAGCAATGGAACATCTGTCATCAGATTCTGATTGACAATAAAGGCTGGATTAAATGCAAACAATACAGTAAAAGTCAAAGCATACTTTTCATTGAATAGTTTTATAATTCTGTAAAACAGGAAAATGCAACCAAACGTAAAGAAAGACTGCATGAGATGTAGCATTATCTCTGAAAACCCGAAAATCCTGCCCCATATTGCTATCAGGTAAAAGTAGAGAGGTGGCTGGCTGGCGCTACTGAATGGCTCCGGATCTTCGAACCATATTACCGTACCCGACATAGGCGTAAGCGGGTACTGAATAAGCCATTTCGCAACCGCTAAATGAAAGGTGTCATCTATATGAAACGCCTTATTGATATTGATAGCGGTTAGTACCACCCAAATAAGGAACAGCAGCAACTTATGATTGCTGTACCACTTAGCAATGCCGGGAGCGGCAACTTTGTCAGACGCATACATGCTGCTATATTAAGGAATAAAGGAGACAGAACAAAGAGATCTTCCTGCGGATATCACACTATTGCACCTGATAGTCTTTAAAGTGTGTAAACAAAGGGAAGTAGGTAGAACTATGCGGAAATGGCCCTTCTGATTGCAAAAATGTATTTAGAGCGAAGAAAAGTGCGGGAGCGGAAGAAAAGAACAAGAGCGAAACATGGGCGCACTCAGCTCCCGCACTTCGCTCTCATTTTTTTGTGGCCTCGCCAGGAATCGAACCTGGATCTGGAGCTTCGGAAACTCTTATACTATCCATTGTACTACGTGGCCGGTACCGGGCTGCAAAAGTAGCTTTTTCATACCAAACTGAAAACAATAGTTACAAATAGCAGTCTATAGAACAAAAGAGTAGTCCTTTCCTTTTGTGTATAGCCCTGTTGCTTTTGTATGTTTGCATCTCTAATCAGGGGTATATTCATCTACTGCATTTCAAGCAGGATAACGAGTATAACCGACCAAAATTTATAAAAAATGAAATATTCTATAATGGCATTGCTACTCTTTGCAACTACTGGCAATACTTACGGACAAGGATATGTATTCTTTTTGCACAACATGTATCTGGAAATAGCAGGTACAGAAGGCGTGCATCCCGAGTACGGGAAAGTGGAATATCGTCAAATTCTCAGCGCCTTTCAGGAAGCACATCTTAAGACAATTAGCGAGATAAGACCTGCAAACACAGATGCAGTAACCTATGCCGCTAAAGTGGCAAAACAAATAGACAGCCTGCTTACAAGAGGAATAAAACCATCGGACGTCACTGTTGTTGGCACATCCAAAGGTGGCTACATTGCTCAATATGTATCGGGATTGCTAAAGAATGAACAGGTAAATTTTGTATTTATAGGTTCTTGCAACGGTGAAAGTGGTTTGCCGGGCATCAGTTATTTTGGCAACGTACTATCCATTTATGAGGGTAGCGACGCTATAGGTAAGTCTTGTAAAGGAATACCAAAATCCAAAGGCAGCAAAGTGGGCCGATATAAGGAAATAGAACTCAATACCGGCCGCAAACATGGTTTCCTATTCAAAGCCGACCCCAGGTGGCTGCAACCTGCGATCAATTGGGCAAAAAAAGTGTATGATTAAATGCGCCTAAAGTAGAGCACTGTAAACGAATCTTTATTCATTTTTCGCATTACAATAATAGAACTATTGGAAATAGAATGTATTTAGTAGTTTTGAGAAACTTGGTACCAAAACATGAATTCTGACGAATACGGTGCAAAAGATAGAAGATGAAAAAATGAATAATAACTTTAGATTTATACTCATAGATGATGTACCCATTAATAATATTCTGACCCGCAGAATAATTGAAAAAACATTCCCCGGTTCATCCGTTATTCAGTTCACCAATGCTGAAGTAGCTATCGAATACATAAAAGAAGAATTCCAAGTAAATATCGGAACTGAGTATACCATTTTGCTGCTCGACATCTATATGCCTGTAATGGACGGATGGAGTTTTCTGGACAAATTTGAACAACTAAATGAACTAATAACATCTCACATTAAGATTTGGATGCTATCTTCTTCTGTCAGTAGTACAGATAAATCCAGGGCAAACGAACATAAGACAGTACAGGGATTTGCACTCAAACCATTTTCTGCAACAATACTAAAGGACCTGATCAGAAATGTTTTGCCTGACGCAACTGATTTTTCGTAAATTCGTCGGACTTCTACAAATTCAATACCAGTATATTTTTTAAATTGCGACACCGAGATGCACTGCATAAAGAAATACCTTTGGGTACTTACGGTATGTTTTTATGCCCTTCTCACAGGCACCGGCTGCAATAATACCAAGACTCCAGAGACCCAAAGCAGTGTAGTCGCAGAGGTAATAAATACAGCAGAAAAAATTGAGGACTCGGTAGGCACTGAGGAAGGTTATAATTATTTAGACAGTGCGCTTGGCAATTTTCATTTATCGCCAATAGATAAGTATCTTACTTACTCGTTCAGGTACAATCATTTCTATGTCATCAAACATAATTATCAGAAAGCAACCGCCTATGCCGATAGCATGCTGCAGCTGGTAAGCACAGAACCTAAGAGCTGGGACACGTTCTACATATTCAAAGCATACATGCTGAAGGGTAATGCCGCATATGCAGGTGAGCAATTTAATACAGCATTCAGTTATTATGAAAAAGCCAAGGAACTTGCCATGAACAGCAAATCACCTTGCAGAGAATATATGTACTTTCACAGGATTGCAATGGCTGTTTTCAGAGAAGAAAAATATCTGGAATCTGCCAGAATGTTTCGGCTGGCATATAAGCGTTCAGAACTATGTGACCTTCACAACATCGAAAGATTCTTCAGGCAGCAGGAAATCCTATCCAATACCGGAATTGCATATAGCAAGGCAAATATGCCGGACAGCAGCCTATATTTTTACAAGGCCACATTGCAGTTTATTCAGACGAATAAGGGACAATTCCCTGCTGAAAATGCAAGATGGAATGAAGCAATTTCAGTGGTTTTCGGAAACATGGGCAGCGCGTATACACAATTAAAGCTATTGGATTCTGCTGAGATCTACTTTCGAAAAAGCATATTGCTGAATGAACAGTACACGAAAAATGAACGTGACCGGCAATTTAATCTTCTCAAACTCGCAAAACTCTACATAGGGAAAAGCAAAAATCCTGAAGCTTTAAATGTTTTGCACAAGTATGATTCGCTGGATGTGATTAACAGACCAGAAAGGACTGAAGAAGATAATCTGGAATTTGATTTCAGAAGAACGGAAGTATACTCAGCATTCTATTCCGGTATAGGTGACCATAAAACTGCAATAGAATATCTGAAAAAACACGATTCCGTAAGAGAAAAAAAATGGAAAATAACTAATACAATTCTAAAAAACGACTTGCAGAATGGGATCGAAAACATCACAAACGAAAAACAAATAGTATCGCTGGAAAAAGATGTGCAAATAAAAAAGCAGCAAAATATCATACTAGTACTTACAATTCTGTTATCAGCCGGAGGTATAATTTTTATTTACCGGATTCTGAAAAAGTATTCTCTAAGAAATAGAAAACTGGAGCAGGCTAACGAAAATATACTTAGGCAGAGTGCGGAAAAAGAAGCCCTGTTGCAGCAAAAAATACGGGAAGATGAGCTGAACTTTATGGCGCTGATAGAGAATACAGATGATTTTTTATGGTCGGTTGATACAGAATTTAATCTCTTGGCATTCAATAAAGCATATAAAGAATACTTTCATTCAGTGTATGCAAAACACCCCAAAATAGGCGGCACTGAAATAGTTAAAGAATATAGCCCGGTCAATTACGAAAAACTGGTAGAAGGATATAGAACTATACTTGCCGGGCAACCTTATGAAATTGTAGGCAAAGGAATACCCGCCAAAGGTGTAACACCCGACATAGAAGTACGGTTCAAGCCAATAATGGACGCAAATGGAAAGATAAAAGGAGTAAGCTGTTTCAGGCGTGACATAACAGATTATGTGCAGTTGGTGCGCACGCTGGAAAAAAACAATAAACAACTAAAGAAAATAGCCTGGGTGCAATCGCACAAACTCCGGGGACCTCTCTCTACGCTTATGGCTATAGCTATGTATCTGGAAGAAGAAGGCACCGCTGGCGAACAAAATGAAGAAATAATGCAAAGCCTGAAAGAAAAGCTGGATGAGATGGATCAGATAATACACGAGATTGTGAGTATGGCTGAATAACGAGCATAGGCAATTAAGTACACCCTACTCAAATTGAACATTGCTTCTCCCTGTCATTTTGGCAAATTTCTTACTTTGGAACATAAGTTGCTAGAAGAATTGTAGAACATAAAACTACAATATATATGCAGGAAAAAGGTAGTATCTCGATTCACACGGAGAACATCTTCCCGATTATTAAAAAATTCCTTTACTCAGACAACGAAATCTTTTTGCGAGAGTTGGTTTCTAATGCCGTAGATGCGGTACAAAAGGTGAAACGCCTATCGTCTCTTGGACAGTACAATGGCGCAATAGGCAACCCTATGGTTTCTGTAGATTTCGACAAAGAAGCACGTACCATTACTATATCAGACAATGGTATAGGTATGACTGCCGAGGAAATTAAGAAGTACATAAACCAGATAGCATTTTCAGGTGCAGAGGAGTTTGTAGAGAAATTTAAAGATGCCAAGGATGCACATGAACTGATAGGCAAGTTTGGTCTGGGCTTTTATTCGGCATTTATGGTGGCCGACCAGGTAGAGATTCAAACCCTCAGTTATCAGGACGGTGCAGCACCTGCCCGCTGGATATGTGATGGCAGTACTGAATTCGAGATAAGCGAGGGCAACCGGACAGAGCGTGGCACCAGCATCATTCTACACGTAAATGCCGACTCAGAAGAATTTCTGGATAAATACAAGCTGCAGGGAATACTAGAAAAATACTGCCGATTCCTGCCCATACCTATAAAGTTTGGTACTAAGACGGAGTATGATTATGAAAGTGAAGCAATAGAAGATGCAGAAGAGGTAACTGACGAAACTGCTTCAGAAGAAAAAAAGAAAACAGGACCAAAAGAAATAGAGGTAGATAACATCATCAACAACACTACCCCTATCTGGACAAAATCGCCCACAGAGCTGAAGGACGAAGACTATCTTGCTTTCTACAGAGAGCTCTACCCTATGAGCGAAGACCCGCTATTCTGGATTCACCTGAATGTGGATTATCCGTTTACACTAACCGGCGTTCTATACTTCCCTAAGGTCAAAAACGACTTTGAATTACAGCGCAATAAGATAAAACTGTTTAGCCGTCAGGTATTCATCACAGACGAGGTTAAGGACATAGTACCCGACTTCCTGATGTTGCTGCATGGTGTACTCGACTCACCTGATATCCCATTAAATGTATCCCGCAGCTTCCTGCAGGCCGACAGTAATGTGAAAAAGATAAACAGTCATATAAGCAAAAAAGTAGCTGATAAATTGGCAGAACTTTTCAAAAATGACCGTAAATCTTACGAAGAAAAATGGGCAGATATTGGCATGTTTGTAAAATACGGCATGATAAGCGAAGAAAAGTTTTATGACCGTGCCAAGGACTTCGCACTGCTTACCAATACAAAAAGCGAGCATTTCACACTTACAGAATATAGTGAAAAAATCGCACCTATACAAACAGATAAAGACGGCACAGTAGTATATCTATATACTACCGACCCAGCAAAGCAGGATTCATTTATACAAAGTGCCAACCGTAAGAGCTACGACGTACTGATGATGAACTCCCCTATCGATAGCCACTTCATACATGCGATAGAGCGCAAACTGGAGAAAACCAACCTGAAACGCGTAGATGCTGATGTAATAGAAAAGCTGATACACAAGGATGAGAAAATAGAATCTATTCTCTCTGAAGATCAAACCGCAAGTGTAAAAAACATTTTTGAGCAGGCAATAAGCAAGCCAAACATGAAAGTGCATGTAGAGGCAATGAGTCCTGATGAACTGCCTGTTACCGTAACCATGGATGAGTTCATGCGCAGAATGAAAGATATGGCAGCAATGGGTGGAGGCGGAATGGGCTTCTATGGTTCAATACCAGACAGCTACAATGTAAGCGTAAACAGCAATCACAAACTGGTGAGCCGCATACTTAATGCTGAAACAGAAGAGCAAAGCAGACTGGCAAAACAAGCATTCGATCTTGCTATGCTCTCTCAGGGAATGCTGACAGGAGCAGACCTTACAGAATTTGTAAATCGTAGTGTGAGTTTGATATAGTAAGCATTATGCAGTAGGCAGTTGAATTAGTTTACAGTTGGCAGTTTATATCCACAACAGAAAGGGTATATAAACTGCCAATTTTTTATTGTATTTTGCTTCCCTGATTTTCAACGACTTAACGGTCAACTACCCCCAAATAAAACAGTGTATGAAAGTAATTCCCGGTGAGATAAAAACAGCAATGCTACATGGGTATTTGCTTGGCGCCATTGCCCCAAGACCTATATGTTTTGCCAGCACGGTAGACCGCGATGGCAACCCTAATCTGTCTCCATTTAGCTTTTTCAATGTCTTTGGTGCCAAGCCGCCGATACTCATTTTTTCTCCTGCGCGTAGGGTACGGGACAATACTATAAAACATACGCTTGAAAATGTGATAGCTACTAACGAGGTAGTAATAAATGTGGTGAACTACAACATGGTACAGCAGATGAGCCTGTCCAGTTGTGAGTATCCCAAGGGTGTTGATGAATTTGAAAAGGCAGGTTTCACAAAAGTAGCGTCTGATTTCGTCAACCCCTTCAGGGTAAAGGAATCGCCGGTGCAACTGGAATGCAAGGTGCTGAAAGTACTGGAAACAGGCAGCGAAGGTGGAGCAGGAAATCTGGTGATTTGTGAGGTTATCTGTATGCACATAGACGACAATGTGCTGGATGCCGAAGGAAAGATAGACCCACACAAAATAGACCTTGTAGCCCGTATGGGTGCAGACCATTACTGCCGTGCTTCGGGCAGTGCGATATTTGATGTAGCCAAGCCCAGCCTCATGCTGGGAATAGGTATAGACTCACTGCCCGGCAGTGTGCGAAACAGCAACATACTTACCGGCAATCACTTGGGTATACTGGGCAACAGCCCCATTATACCTGACCGGGATGCAGTGCACGACAAGCGGATAGCCGGCATATTGGATCTCTATAAAAATGACCCCGTTTCCCGCACCGAAGGGCTACACCGATATGCAAAGTCCATGATTGAAACCGGAGATATAGAAAAGGCATGGCAGGCATTACTTGCTGACCCTATTATAGGGTAGATGTTATTGTACCTCAACAAACAAAAATGGCGTGTGATGCTTTTATATCACACGCCATTTTGTTTAGTATAGTACAGTCAATTACTTAGCTATCTCCCCTACCATGTCCTTAGGGTCTACCCATTGGTCAAATTCCTCTGCAGTCACATACCCAAGATCTATAGCGGTTTGTTTCAGGGTTTTGCCCTGCTTGTGAGCGGTTTGTGCTATTTCCGCTGCTTTATAATATCCTATTTTCGTATTGAGTGCTGTTACCAGCATCAGCGAATTGTTTACATGCTTGCGAATGTTATCTTCAAGCGGAGCAAGACCTTCTGCACATTTATCGTTGAAGGATACACAACCCTCGCCTATCAGGCGCGCACTGTGCAGGAAATTATATATCATCATAGGTTTGAAGACATTGAGCTCGAAATGTCCATTGCTGCCACCTATGCTAATAGCTACGTCGTTGCCCATTACCTGTGCTGCAATCATAGTAAGCGCCTCACACTGTGTAGGATTTACTTTGCCCGGCATAATAGATGAACCCGGCTCATTGTCTGGTATATACAGCTCACCTATACCAGAGCGCGGACCTGAACTCAGCATACGAATGTCGTTGGCTATTTTCATCAGGCTAACCGCTACAGTTTTGAGTGCACCATGCGCCTCCACTATAGCATCGTGAGCTGCAAGGCTCTCAAACTTGTTCTCTGCTGTTATAAAAGGTAAGCCAGTAAGTTCGGCTATATTCTCCGCAACCTTTACTGCATAGCCGGGAGGCGTATTGATACCGGTACCTACAGCAGTGCCACCCAGTGCCAGCTCGCTCAGGTGAGCCTGACTATTGTATATAGCACGCAGTCCATGATTGAGCTGAGATACATACCCACTCAATTCCTGACCTACAGTAAGTGGTGTTGCATCCATAAAATGGGTGCGGCCTATTTTCACTACATGCATATAATCCTTAGACTTACGGTCCAGTGTATCACGCAGTTTTGAGATACCTGGTATAGTTACATCAACCAGCATTTTGTATGCAGCTATGTGCATTGCCGTAGGGAAAGTATCGTTTGATGACTGAGATTTGTTTACATCATCATTAGGGTGTATGAACTTGTCTTTATCAGCCAGATTGCCTCCATTAATAACATGTGCCCTATACGCTACTACTTCGTTCACATTCATGTTGCTCTGAGTGCCTGAGCCTGTCTGCCAAACTACCAGCGGAAACTCTTCATCCAGCTTACCTGCTACTATCTCATCACATACCTTGCCTATCAGGTCCGATTTTTCCAGTGTCAGCACACCCAACTGACAGTTGGTGATAGCCGCCGCTTTTTTAAGGTAAGCAAATGCCTTTATTATTTCCTTAGGCATGCGGTTGATGTCCTGCGCTATCTTAAAGTTCTCTATAGAGCGTTGTGTTTGTGCGCCATAGTATGCATGAGCAGGTACTTTTACCTCGCCCATTGTGTCTTTCTCAATCCTGATTTCCATTTGTTTTTTGTGTTTGTGTTAAGTATGTTTTCGGGGTGCAAAGGTACAGGATATTGTTATAATGGCTATCTTTATACAACAACAATCAGTAGATCAATCTTATACACCATGTGGCAGGAAACAGATAATAAATTATACCGAAAATTCGAGTTTAAGGATTTTGTAGCAGCATTTGGTTTTATGAGCAAGGTAGCCCTGCTTGCTGAAAAACAGAACCACCACCCTACCTGGACAAATACCTACAATAACGTCGAAATATGGCTTACCTCGCACGATGCGGGCAACACTGTTACAGATAGAGATAAAAAACTGGCTGCAGCAATAGATAAACTAAGTATGTAGAAATTGGGGAATGGGAAGATAAACTACACTCATAAAGGCAATTCCGCACTTTTAAACATATATAAAAATAAATACAAAAAAAACCAGACAAAACACCATTTATCTCACATCATGAAAGCAATGATTTTCGCTGCCGGGCTTGGCACACGGCTCAAACCCTTTACCGACCACAGCCCCAAGGCATTGGCAGAGGTGAACGGAAAAACCTTACTGGAGCATAATGTACGTTTTCTGCAGAAACATGGCATATACGATGTGATAATCAATGTGCATCATTTCCCTGAACTTATCAAATCTGCCATAAAAGATAACGATGGCTTTGGTAGTGAAATTTCCATTTCAGACGAGACGGAAATGCTATTGGAAACAGGAGGCGGACTCAAAAAGGCAGCTCACTTTTTTGCAGGAGAAACTGCATTTGCAGTTATCAATGTAGATATACTTACTAATCTGGATTTAACCAAAATGATTGAATACCACTCAGCTAACGCCTCAGCCGCTACGCTTGCTGTAATGAATCGCGAATCATCCCGGCAACTATTGTTTGATGAATCTATGAACCTGTGCGGATGGAAGAACAACAATACCGGAGAAGAGCGGATAGCCCGTCAGGTGCCCTTGTCCGTACCCTATTCATTCAGCGGAATACAGATCATTTCATCCAAAATTTTACAGGACATTCCCTTCAACGGTAAGTTCTCTCTTATTGACCTCTATTTATATCATGCCGCTAAAAACACACTGAAAGGCTATGACCATACAGGCAATCTGTTTATAGATGTAGGAAAGCCCGGAAGTGTAGAGCAGGCAGAGTATTTATTCTCCTGACAACATCATTATTGCAGATTTGCTAAACAATGTCCTCCACATAATACATATTTAAGTCACCCTTGTTCTTGGCCTCAATTTTACCTCTGAAGGTACACTTGAAGGTATCTTTTACCAACTTATAGGTATCCTCGGACAGGTTGATTTTACCGGCCTCGCTGCTTTGCTCCATCCTTGCAGCCGTATTCACGGTATCGCCCCAGATATCATAGGCAAATTTTTTGATACCTACTATACCCGCCACTACACTGCCGCTGTGTATTCCTATACGGACATGAAACGATCTATCTCCCAGCTCCCGTTTGCGGGCTTTCATAAAAAGAAGCATGTCCAACGCTGCTTTTACAGCATTTACGGCATGGTCAGCATCTGTTAAAGGTAATCCTCCTACAGCAAGATAAGCATCACCTATGGTTTTAATTTTCTCGATTTTGTATTTTGAGATAATTTCATCAAAAGTCTTAAAACAAATATGCAATTCATCTACCAGCTCCTGTGCCGACATACGCTCAGCAGCGCCGGTGAAATCGACAAAATCTGTAAACAATACACTTACATTACTGAAGAGTCGCGCTTCAGAATAACCTTTCTCTTTTAGCTCTTCTGCTACTTCCTCCGGCAAAATGTTTAGCAGCAGATTGTCCGATTTTTCTTTCTCTATAATCAGTTCGTCGTGTTGTTTCTCTATTTTTTCTTTTTGGGCTACCACTTCAGCGGTTCTGTTTGCTACTTCTGTTTCCAGCATTTCTTTTTGTCCTGCTATTATTTTGTTCTTTTCCAGTTCCTGTTGTATGGTTTTGTCTGAAAGGTCTCTTACCTGTTTCAGGTTTTGCGCCAGTTGCTTATTGATGTCAGCGAAATTCCATGCCAGGTAAAGTGACATAAAAACAGGAAGACTGATAATAGCAAGAAATGCAAGCAACAACAATACACTTTCCCATATATTATCACCTCCAAAATTAATATCGCCATTAATTGTAACATATACTGTAGAAAAGAATATCAACAGCGTAAACAATAACATACCCGAAGCAATAATCCACGCGCCTTTTATTTTCCGGACTATCGCCCAAATTATCAGTACAATAGCCTCTAACATAACTACTCCAACCACAAGAAAAAATCCAGTCAACCCTATTTCTGAATTCACGAAGAAAACAAACGGCATCAATGCGCCAAGAGTTGCTATTGCCCAAAATCTCTTTTTGCTTTTGCTGAATAACTCATTTACAAACCCACTCAATGAAATACTTACTGCCGATGTAATGATAGGTAACGTATAATGGTCGAAAAGTTGAACTGCCGGATTTCTGACGGTGGAATACAGCCATGGAACGATAAAAAAACCAGCCAGACTAATACAAAACGTACTAAAATATAAATTTGACTTCAATACTTTATTGTACAAAAACATAAATAAGTGAGACACCGCTAACGCCAGAAATATGCCACACAACAAGCTAAGAAGAAAGCTTATCGCCATTGTTCGGTTTACGACCGGCGTTATCAAGTTTTTTGGAAACCCTATTTCAATTCTGAATCCGGCAAAATTCTCATTTAATACCTCTTCATTTTTCTGAGCCTTGTAGTTTGCATATCTCACTGCAAGTACATGATGCCCTGAATCGCGGATAATAAAAACGAAAGGTATAGACTGTGGATTATAATAAACAGAATTATTTTTCCCGGCAATCTTACCAAAAGTAGTGATGTTTTCCCCATCCAGATATATTTCAGAAGCACCCAACTGCTCAATTGCCAATCCCAAAGGCACGTCCACAATACTGCTATCGGCAATAAAGTGATACCTGAACCAACCAACACTGTTGAACTGATAATAGGGCTTTTTGTTATCATCCTGCAAATACAACTGAGAGTTAACCACATCCCATCCGTCATCATTATAATCCGGACTTGCCATACCCGGGCTATCAGCCTCCCTGAAAAGCCAGTTATCTTCTATAGGAAAGGACAAATGACGTTCCAGCGAATCCTTGTTTATTTGCACAGCCTTCTTCCCGAAATTTTGTTGGGCAATTCCGAAAAAAGGCAATAACAAGAAAAAGAAGATGATTAACCGCTTCATAGTGCCAAAATACAAGGATTAATTATCTCGCAATAACTTTTTTGTATAATAATATATTGTGATTGAATTAAAGAAGACACAAATCATTGGCTGTCAACCTGTTTTTACTTCTTTAGTTGTTTACAGTATCTTTGACCCACAACCTGTTATGATTAGCAAATCCTTGTATAAAAAATTACTGATAGTAGTTTATGCATTTTATATACTACTTGCGCTATTTTGGTTCCTAGCCAATTATTTCATGGGCGGTATTGTCAATTATATTGCATTTATATCATTAGCTGTTTTCTGCACTCAGGCATACTACAAACATCGGGTGGCTAACCTGGCGTTTGGTATCATTATTTTACCTGCTTCTATATTTAGTGCTTTATACTTTCTGTCCTGGGGATACAAAGCTGGTTTCGACGGCTTTATATATACCATGTCTTTTATATCCCTCTTCAGTATAGTACTCTCTATTTTTCTGGTATTCAGCTATCTGAAACTGAGCTTCGACAAAGATTAACCATCAATTCCATTAGCGAAGCTAAACATGATAAAAACGGTCTCCATTCAGTTGCCCCCATCCGATGCGTTTGACGAGCGCGCTGTGAAGAGTGCTATAGCTAAGGAATGTGGCATAAGTACCAAAAATATTACAGGGTATACTGTACAGAAACGCTCTTTAGATGCACGCGGAAAACTCGTTAAATACGTGCTACAATTACAGGTTTTTATAGATGAGACAGAACCAGTCACACCTGCATTTGACCCCGAGCTCAGGAATGTAACCGATGCGCCACATGTGCTAATAATAGGAGCCGGCCCTGCCGGGCTGTTTGCTGCCATGCGTCTCATAAGCATGGGCATAAAACCTATAATAATAGAACGAGGCAAGGATGTACGTAGTCGCCGCAGAGACCTTGCAGACATAAACAAACAAGGAATTGTAAACCCCGAATCCAACTACTGTTTCGGCGAAGGTGGTGCAGGCACCTATAGCGACGGCAAACTGTATACCCGCTCTACCAAGCGAGGCAATGTGCTGCGCATACTGCAACTGTTTCACCATTTTGGGGCCGAGGCCAATATCCTCTATGACGCGCACCCCCACATAGGCACCAACAAACTGCCACAGATTATCACCGCTATGCGGGAACAGATTATAGCCTGCGGTGGCGAAGTGCGATTTAACACCCGGCTTACAGACCTATTACTCAATGGTGACTCTATAGCAGGTATAAAGACAAGCACTGGCGAGACTATACCCTGCCGGTCTGTAATACTCGCAACCGGACATTCAGCTCGTGATGTTTTCGAGTTGCTGCACCACAAGGGAATACTTATCGAAAGCAAACCTTTTGCACTAGGCGTTCGCATAGAACATCCACAGGCGCTGATAGACAGCACTCAGTACCACTGCTCTGTCCGCGACCCATACCTGCCACCGGCCAGTTATTCGTTGGTATCGCAGGAGAATGGCAGAGGTGTGTTCTCCTTCTGCATGTGTCCAGGCGGCATTATAGCGCCAGCGGCTACAGCACCGGGTGAAATAGTAGTAAACGGATGGTCACCCTCGAAACGTAATAACCCCTATGCCAACTCAGGTACAGTAGTTGCGGTAGATGAACGGGATTTTGCAGCATACAACTTCAGCGGCACACTTGCTGCCATGCACTATCAGCGGATGGTAGAGCAAAACTGCTTCAAAGCAGGCGGCGGACTGCTGGTAGCACCCGCACAGCGCATGACAGACTTCGCCGAGGGCCGAGTGTCTGCTACCCTACCCGTCTGCTCTTATCTGCCCGGGCTCAATAGTACCGGACTTAGCGATATATTGCCAAAGGAAGTAAGTGCTGCTCTAAAAAAAGCAGTAGTAACCTTTGGCAAAAAAATGAAAGGATACTATACCAATGAAGCCGTACTGGTTGCAACAGAGTCACGCACCAGCTCGCCCGTGCGCATTCCCCGCGACAAGGAAACGCTGCAGCATGTGCAGATAAAGGGACTATACCCATGCGCAGAGGGTGCAGGATATGCGGGTGGCATAGTATCGGCAGCGATTGATGGGGAACGCTGTGCGGAGATGTGTGTTACTAATGAATGAATATTATAATAAGCCAAAGTTTAAACACAGAATTCATAACACATAAATGATATTTATGAATCTGATGCTCTTTTAATACATTTACCTTCCAAAATACACATACATCAACATGAAAATATTCATCTCCGGCGCCTCCGGTCTGGTAGGCGGCAACTGCCTGAAACACTTTACTGAAATGGGGTGCGAAGTTGTAGGCTCCTACTTTTCTTACAAAACAGACAATACCGTATTCTATGACACACTGAACCCGGCTCACCCCGAAAACTTCGATGTAGCTGCCTTTGCCCCTGATGTGATTGTACACTGTGGCGCATTAACCCATGTCGACTACTGCGAAACCCACCCCGAAGAAAGCTACGAAAAGACAGTACAAAGTACCATCAACCTGATAGCACTGGCCAAGGCTATCAAATGCAGAATGGTCTATATCTCTACCGATTATGTGTTTGACGGAGTGAATGGCCCCTACCGCGAAGACGCACCTGTGCATCCCATCAGCATATATGCCGAACACAAACTGCAAGCAGAGCAACTGGTAATAAAAGAAATAAGTGATGCACTGGTGCTGCGGGTAACCAATGTATATG
Source organism: Taibaiella sp. (assembly GCA_021740995.1). Classification (GTDB taxonomy): domain Bacteria; phylum Bacteroidota; class Bacteroidia; order Chitinophagales; family Chitinophagaceae; genus Nemorincola. Next base: position 13,469 of record JAIOYR010000028.1, on the reverse strand, counting down.
GCGATGAAGTAAGAGGCAAGAACTTTGTAGCCCGTATAATAGAACAATGTGTGAACAAACAAAAACTGACGCTGAAGTTGCCCTACGACCAATATGCATCTCCCGCCAATGCCTGGGATATAGCCAGAGCAATGTATGTGCTGCTGCAGGACGAAAAGCAAGGCATTTACCACATAGGCAGCACAGACTACCTGAACCGGGTAGAGCTGGCACTAAGGGTACTCAGCTACTTCCCAGATGCGGAATATGACCTGATACCCATAAGCACTGAAGACATGAAACAACCTGCTCCTCGCCCATTGCTGGGAGGTTTTGTGAAAATGAAATTCAGCAATGAATATCCCGAATTCCTATTTGGAAACATAGATAGCTATCTGCGAGGAAAGAATTTGTGAAACCTAGCAATTAGTTTTTTACTTTGTAACGTTTTCAAAATAATAAGCCCATGTCTGACCGGAGAGAGTTTGTAAAAATATCCTTGTTATCGTCAGCAGCCCTCCTGTCGGGCAGCAAACTGTCTGCGCAACAAAAAATACCCGATGAAAAAAAATACAACACTACCAAAGGAAAGCCGGTTGTAATCTCAACATGGGATTTCGGACAAGCCGCCAACGCGGGTGCATGGTCCGTATTGGAACAATATGGGAAAGCAATAGATGCAGTAGAAGCCGGTGTTAAGATACCCGAAGCAAACCCCTTCAATCAATCTGTAGGATATGGTGGCAGACCCGATAGAGATGGCAGGGTAACACTAGATGCCTGTATCATGGATGAGCAAGGCAAATGTGGATCTGTAGCCTGTATAGAGCATATTAAGCACCCTATATCTGTAGCCCGCATGGTAATGGAACGTACCCCTCATGTAATGCTGGTAGGCGATGGCGCATTGCAGTTTGCACTGGCTAATGGGTTTAAAAGAGAAAAACTACTGACCTCACAAAGTGAGCGTGATTGGAGAGAGTGGCTGAAGAGAGAAAAATATGCCCCTCAAAAAAATATAGAAAATAGAATGCCGGGCGGTGCTGACAACCACGACACCATAGGCATGATAGCTATAGACATGAAGGGCAATATAAGTGGCGCCTGCACCACCAGCGGCATGGCCTACAAAATGCATGGACGCGTAGGTGACTCACCTATAATTGGTGCCGGACTCTATGTAGATAATGAAGTAGGCGCAGCAACAGGAACAGGCGTGGGCGAAGAGGTGATACGTATAGTAGGAGCACACCTGATAGTAGAGCTGATGCGGATGGGATTAACCCCTGAAGCCGCCTGCAAAAGAGCTATAGAACGAATTGCCGCCAATAACCCCGGCAACCCAAATGACATTCAGGTGGGTTTTTTGGCGCTCAACAAACATGGCGAATATGGTGCCTACGCGCTCCAAAAAGGGTTTTCTTACTCTGTAAAGAACGGACATGAGGACGTTGTTCTGGAGGCGAAGCATCTGTTGTGATACTCAAATCAAACATTACTTTGCTTACCTCAAAAAGGGGCATCCTGCCTTATCACTATTCTCCATGCTCAAACCGATAGCCCCACTGGAGGGGAATTTGTTATCGTAGAATACTGCCTGAAAATAAAATGGAACTACTCCTTTGTAAAAGGGCAATTCCATTCAATTTTTGCAATCTGATAGGGATTTGAATTCTCCTACTTATCCTAAAACGTATACCGCAATGTTGGCACCGGGAAGAAACTCTGCTGGTACACAGTTACCACTTTGTTGTTGGTAGCATCATAGTATTGGGCAAAGATGTTCTGGTGATTGGTCAGGTTCTGAAAATCCATAGCTACCTCCAGTGTACTTTTCCTGTACTCTTTACGGTAGGCTATCCTGAAGTCGGTACGGAAATAGTCCTTTTGTTTCTGTGAGAAGGCTTCATTATCCTTGTATATACCTCTGCCTTCTATCTGCGACCGCTCAAAATCTAAGGGCGTAAAATACCTCCCACCTACATTTGACATTTTAAGATTCAGCGCCAGCACACTACCCTTTCTGCCTATCTTAAACTCCTTGCCTGCCAGCACATTCAGCACATGTCCGGTATTGAAAGCGGTGTTTCTTTCTATACCATCGCTGCCCAGGTATCGCGAATTGAATAAAGAGCCGGTAACAAGATAATAATAACCTTTGTCAAAGAAGCGCTCCACCGTAAGTTCTGAACCATAGTTATGACCCTTTCCCTTATTCACCAGACTATCCACATCCGAAGGTCCAAAATCAGACCCTGTGTTAAGAACTGAAAACGACGTAAACCTTTGCTCTACAGGCACGTTGTCTATCAGCTGGTAATATGCTTCCGCCTTTACACGCAGGTGGCTGGTCACATTCCAATCATAGGTAAGTACGGAATGATGACTACGGGTAAATCCCAGTTCTTTATTTGTAAGAACTATCCCTGCAGGTGTGTTGGTCTGTACAAAGTAGGTATATACATTCTGCGCCTGATGGTGCAATCCGTATCCCACGCTTAGTGCCTGCTTACGGCTCAGAGCAAACCGCAGGCTGGCTCTTGGTTCTGCCGCTATAGTATTATTTAGTGTTATGTACTGCCCATGCACGCCTGCTACCGACGATAACTTATCGTTGAATCTATGCTTCCACTGTGCATTTGCCTGCGCCAGTCCATAATTGCCGCTACTGTTTATATACACCGTCTCTGTACCATCCGGAAACATATCCTTATTCAATAGCCCAAATGTTGTATGGTCATAAATCAGACCGGTCTGTATATTGTTGCGTGCATTTATCTTGTGCATTAATGTCCATACGCCCGATATCTTCCCTGTGGTTAGCTTTCCTTTTGCGTCTGGTATAGGTGTATAGTTTACTGTACTTAGTGAGTCTACATCATATTGCTGCATGGTGCCGCTGTAGCCTATGGTCAGTTTGGCAGATGTCTTATCAGATATCTGATAATCATAAGTCAAACCAGTAACAGTCGTTCCGAATTTATTACGCTCGTCAGAATAAGGGTCACCACCATACAGCTCTGTTTTGGTAGAGTCTACATCCTTGCCCAGAAAGTCGATACTACTTTTACCACTTATACCGAACAGGCTGATTCTAGACCTTTTGCTGAGTTGTGAGGTTACTTTGAAGTTCAAATCCTGATAGTATGGAACTGCACCACCCGTACCGAAATTGATACCCATTTTCTGAAATACCCCGAGAGTAGAGTAGCGGTAATTGACCAGGTATGATGTGCGTTTATTTTTGCCCAGCGGCCCCTCTGCCCCAAGCTCAAACCCGTTAAAGCCTATCTGCCCCATAAATTCACTTTTGTTTTTATTACCGTCCCGCAGTTTCATATCAAAAACGCCTGCTACTGCATTGCCATACTGCGCGGGGAATGCACTGGTCATAAAGTCAGACTTGTCTATATTGTTGTTGTTGAGCATACTTACAGGTCCACCCGTGCTGGTGAGTGCCCCATAGTGGTTAGGGTTGGGTATGTTGAGCCCTTCCAGTTGCCAAAGCATTCCTGACGGCGAGTTGCCACGTACCACTATATCATTTCGGGAATCATTACCTGAAACTACTCCGGCAAAGTTGGCCGCCATCCTCGATGGGTCTCCCAACGCTCCGGCATAGCGTTTCGTTTCATCAACGTTAAAAGATCTGGCACTTACCTGCGCCATATCATTGTTGGTACGGGTTTTGTCTTTTGCTTTGCTGTAGCTTACCGTTACTTCTTCCAGCTTGTGCAGCGCTTCCTGCATACCTATGTTCAGGTTCACTTCTTTACCCGCTGTTACCACCACATCATTTACTATCCTGTCTTCATAACCTGTGTAAGAGACCTTGAAAGAATGACGACCAATAGGTACACCAGACAGTATGAAGTTGCCATCTATATCAGATGCCGTTCCGGTAGCACTTGCCGCGTTCAGCAGCACCACCACCGCTCCCGTCAATGGTGCCTTTGATGCCTCGTCAAATACTTTTCCGTTTACATTTTGTGTTGTCTGTGCACTACCGGCAATATTTACTACCAGCATAGTCAAGAAAAGTAGAAAGGTTTGTTTGAGTGTGTGCATTTTTCGAGAATTGAAAATTTAAAATTTGGGATTTGAATTTTGATATTTAAAATTTAAAATTTAGAACTTGGGATTTGTCCCGATAACTACCGGGATGGAATTTCCCCGTTTATTGGTGAGAAACTTTACCAGACCCGGAAATGCTGGTGTTTACAGATGGATTGCCTCTGTAGTATACATTGCCACTTCCGCTTATTTTTATGTTCAGCGTTTTTGTAGCATATACCGATGTGTTGCCTGAGCCACTGGTATTGGTGTATACATTTTCTGCCTCCAGGTTCATCAGGTCTATATCACCATTTCCAATTATGCGCAGATTTTCTGTATATACTTTGCCGCCATTTACGGTTATCCTGCCAGAGCCGCTTATGTTACCCGTCAGGTCATTGCCCATATACGATGCCACGTACAGATTCCCGGAGCCATTCACCCGCAGGCTCATATTTTCAGAGCTTACTCCATTGTTTGCATATACGTTGCCCGATCCGTTTACACCCAGACTGGTAATAGATGGTGCCGATATGCGGGCTATCAGTCGATCATGCCTGCCTATGTGTCCGAACTTCTTAAACTGTAACCTCAACTCACCATTTACTATTGGTGTTTCTATTTTGTCGAGTATGTTCGCCTGGCCGGTTATTTCTACTTTATACACGCTGTCCTGGGTGTAATAAACATCGCCATCTATGCCGGCATCTAAGCCTGTAAAGCCACTCAGGCTGTAGGTTTTTGTTATTGAAGGGCCTTCACCTGCTGTCTTGCGGCAAGACTGAAATGTAAATACTGCTGCTGCTGATATTGCTACTAAAATCTGCTTTTTCATTTTTTTGGTTTGATTTTTTGTTTGTGTGTTGTGTGATTTATTTAATAACAACAGTAGAGGATTATACCTCTCTATCATTACTATTACTTTTCAGAAATTATTTTGTTTAATACCTTTTTGGTATTAAAATGGTACTGAATACCGCCCTCGAAGCCAACAGAGAGGTCGTGCGAATAGTAATAGGAATCATCGCTCCAAACGCTATACCCTACCCTGCCCACACCCTGAAGGTCAGATGAAGCGGTATAACTGAACGAAGGACCGGCAAACAGTTCCAGATTTCCGAAACGCAAGGCAGGCATAACCCTAAAACCGGACCTGATATCTGTGTGGTACCATCTGTCTGATAGGGATGTCACACTTGCCTCTGCATTGATACGGAATGTGCGCGATACAGGAATGTGCATACCCATACCAGCCTGAAAAGCATAAGCGGCAAACCCACCGGTATAGTTTCCGCCCACACCTATTATCCCGTAAAGTTTGCGCCCGCCCGACCTGAAGGCAGCAATCATAGTTCCGGTTTCATTCAGGGTCAGCCCTATCGCCTGCTCACCATTGCCTACTATGTTTATTAAGCCTATAGGACAATCGCTGCTATCTGCTATATTTATAAACCCGGCCAATTGCACACCCTGCACTTTGCGGGCGATATTTATAAAGCCTGCTACCTGAGTGCCTTTAACATTTTCTGCAATGTTTACAAATCCGGCAATCTGCGGCCCCTTTACATTTTCTGCTATATTTACAAATCCTGCTACCTGTGTCTGCGTTTCTCTTGCCACATTTACAAACCCCGATACCTGTGCATGTGCTGTGTGTGCTGTACTCACAAATCCGGCAACCTGTGCACCATTCACACTATGAAGTGCAATATTGGCAAAACCACCTACCTGCGCACCGGCCACTCCTGGCGCAATATTTGTAAAACCTGCTAACTGAGCACCCTTTACATACCCGCCAGCTACATTCACGAATCCCGCTGCCTGACATCCGTTTGTGGTGCCGCCTATCGCGTTTACTACTCCACTGCCTATAAAACCGTTTACACTGTCTTTTACGATACTTGCTACACCTGATGCACAAAATGCCTGCTCAGACCGGGAAACTCCTGCAATAGCATGTATAGAAAAAAGGTTGCTGTATTCTGGTGCATGCACACCATTTGTGCTCAATGGATAAGCAAGCCCTATATGGGCATTGCTGTGGAGTGGCGTCTGAGCATAAGATACAGTAGCTGTCAGTGCAGCCACCAGTCCGGTAATAATTGTTCTATGTGTCATAATATTTGTTGTTTGGAGATAGGACAACGCCAAAGGTTTTTACCCCTATTCACAGAGAAAATAAATTTTTCGGACTATTGTTTTTGAATACATTGCAAACAGATTCATGTATTTTCAGAAAATGCTTAAACCGCTATATTTGGTATTGTTAATACTATGTGACAAGAATCATCCGCTACATATCATTATTTAATTCTTAATTTTCTTACCTTTGCGCCACATTTATAAAAACGTTCTTTAATCTATTCAAAACCAATGAATAAAGTAAAAGTTGCCATCAATGGCTTTGGTCGTATCGGCCGCCTCGCTTTCCGCCAGATCTACAATATGGAAGGCATAGAAGTAGTAGCAATTAATGACCTCACTAAGCCAAATGTGCTGGCTCACCTCCTGAAATACGATACTGCTCAGGGTCGTTTTGGTCAAAATGTTACCCACACAGACACAGCAATTGCTGTAGATGGTAAAGAAATCAAAATCTATGCTCAGAAAGACCCTTCTCAGATTCCGTGGGGTGCACACGAGGTAGATGTGGTGCTGGAGTGTACGGGCTTCTTCACAGACCGCGAAAAAGCAGAAGGGCATATAACTGCAGGTGCCAAGCGTGTTGTTATCTCTGCACCGGCTACCGGCGAAATGAAAACTGTAGTATTCAACGTAAACCATGATATACTCGATGGTAGCGAAACAGTAATAAGCTGTGCATCATGCACCACCAACTGTCTGGCACCAATGGCAAAAGTGCTCAATGATTCTTATGGTATAGTTGCAGGTCTTATGACCACAGTACACGCCTACACTAACGACCAGAATACACTCGACGCTCCACACGCCAAGGGCGACCTTCGCCGTGCACGTGCAGCCGCTGAGAATATAGTACCCAACTCTACCGGGGCAGCTAAGGCTATAGGTCTGGTATTGCCCGCTCTCAAAGGCAAGCTCGATGGTTCTGCTCAGCGCGTACCTACTGTTACAGGTTCACTTACAGAGCTGGTAACTGTTCTGGGTAAGAAAACAACTATCGAAGAAGTAAATGCAGCTATGAAAGCCGCAGCCAACGAGAGTTTTGGATATAACGAAGACGAAATCGTAAGCAGCGACATCATAGGCACTTCCTTTGGTTCATTGTTCGACGCCACTCAAACAAAAGTTATTACCGTAGGCGATACGCAAATGGTAAAAACCATAAGCTGGTACGATAATGAAATGAGCTATGTAAGCCAGCTGGTGCGTACTGTAAAGTATTTTGCAGGATTGATTAGCAAGTAATTTTATACCATTTTATACAAAAAAGACAGGGCTTCATTTAAAAATGAAGCCCTGTCCTTTTTTACACCTTAAAAACTATCATTCATACGTCTGTTTGCTCATCAATTATCTGCTCACAACTATCTTGTGAACAGTAACTGCTTCACTACTAACAATTCTCGCCGAATATACCCCATTGGCAAGTCCATCAATATTTACCACTACTTTTTCCGTTTTTACTTTACCACTGCTCCATACCGCTTTGCCTGTTACATCCAGCAAAATCACTTCCTCTATTTGCGCGACACCACTAATTATGTTTACATAGTTGCTTGCCGGGTTAGGGAAAATATGCAAATCATCGCGCGATATTGCACCTACCGCAAGTCCTCCATTATTGAAGCTAACATTATCAATATTGATAGAGCCACCCAGAGCCGATACATAACTAATCTTGGCAATCACTTTGTCGAAAGCAGCGAAGGCTGAAAGGTCTATATCTTCAGTCCGCCAGTTGCTTGCCGTCGGACTGATAAACGATGCAGGTATAGATACCGGATTCATTATCGGGCTGCTGAAGGTAGCCAATTCTGCCCCTCCCTTCTTATATACCGTAGTATATGAGTCACCGCAATCAGTAGATATCTGCACAAGGAGCGTATCGGCAAATACAGTGTCAACCGTAGTAAATGGCGGCGTATACCTATTGTAATTGTAGGCAACGTCAAACGTCATATGCGGGTTAGTCACGGTGGTCAGATTAAGAACCGGGGACGCCACTTCATCCTTCATTCCGGCATTGTCAAACATCAGAATCGTATTAAAACTACCCATAGAACCAGTGCCTGTTCTCTTTACAGAGTTGTCGACATCCCAGGCTGAATATACTTCGCCTGATTTGTATTGCACCCAGTTGGCTGGCGGAAATACACCTTCGAAACCTTCATATAATGGTAGGGGTGCGCCAGTGCTTATTACCTGAAACGGCACAGTCTGCTCATTATTATATGCTATAGTGTCTGGTAAGCCCGACTCCAGAGAAACTACTTTCACGTTCAATGTCTGGGAACCTATTGGAGAGGTAATAGCAGGTAGTGAAATTACAGCATGCTGAAAAGGGTCCAAAGTTCCTGTCCAGGTGTGAGAAAGTGTACTGCCTCCAACGGTATAATCCAACGAGATAGAGTGAATTGTATTTGTGCCTGTATTTCGCACTACGCAGCTTGCAGGCATCGTTGGTACACAGTGGCGTGGACCAATGGTAGCGCTAACCACATCCAGGTCAAATCCTGAATCAGAAGGTGTATTAAAGAATGAAACAAAATTTATTATACTGGATATCGGAGGAATGGCGTGCGCCACACCCGGAAAATCGAAATGGCGCACTATCCCATCATTCAATACCAGTTGCTTGTAAGCCGAATCGATAGGTGCTGTATACAGGATATCATCTGCACCGCTTGTAATATAGATAGGTATGTTCGGTGCATTGGTATAAGTAAAGTTATACCCTGTGTTGTTCAATGCTTGCTTCACTCCCTGCACCGCGGGCGTATTCAGCAGCAACCCCTTGAACTTGCTATAGTTGTCCAGGCCATATCTCAAGGCAGCCCTGCCACCAAGCGAAAACCCCTGCAGCACTATTTCCGTAGTATCTATGTTATAATTTGCCCGGGCAAAATCGATACTCGCCTGTATGATTGCATCACCACCGGCAGGGAAGTAATAATCACCATTTCTGTTTGCAGCCTCAGGGCACACAAATATTGTATTGGGCATATTCACACCCCATGACAACGATGTTACAAGGCTGGTTCTGTAGTTACTACAAGTATCACCTAAACCGTGCAGGCATATCATTAGCCTATATGCTGAAGCCGGAGTGTAGGTCGTCGGCACATACATGGATACTGCCCGGGGGCTGCCCATGAAAGTGATTGTAGTGTCGTAGCTACCTGTCGGTTGGGCTACTGTCTTGTTGTTTACGTTCAGGCATAGCAGTAGCATAACTGTAGCCAGTTGAATTTTTGCGCTCATAAAATTTGTTGGTTTTTTTAAGTTTTAAATGATGATTAACAGCTTATATCTAGTCACCTTCTTCCAGCTCGAAGATGGACTCCACCGATGTTTTGAAATGCCTGGCAATCTTCATAGACAGTGTCGTTGATGGCACGAAACGTCCGGACTCTATAGAATGAATCGTTTGCTTCGAAACCTTTACCGCATCTGCCAGGTCGCTTTGTGTAATGTTCAGTTTGGCGCGCTCTACCTTAATGGTGTTTTTCATTCTATTCAAATAAGGTTAACAAGGCCAAAAGAACTATTGTGATTGCCAGGTACGCCAATATACCCCATTTATTTTTTCCCATTTTTTTCAGATTCTGCCATCCGGCTTCTTTGTCTTCATACTCCCACAAGAAATCGAAATATAAGCCCACATAAAACACCAGCAGATACAGTATAATCCCCATTGCGCTGAACACAAAAAGAAAAGAAGCTTCAAAATCTTCACCCCCCTTAGGTGATAGGCTTCCAGTCAATGCCATACCCAATAGTACAGCCTGCATCATAGCAAATGAAATTTGAAAAGCCCGCAACCTTATTGCACTAGCCCGCTCATCGTCATACTTCTCCTTGCTATACATTATTGTTATCAGACCTAAGAGCATTACCCACTCAAAAATACAGTAGTGCTGAGCCGGGGTGTATTTCTTAAACAGGACAAACGGCATAACCCTTTCTGTGACCATACCAATCAGCCCTAGAGCCGATATGATTACGCCTCTTGCTTTCCATTTGTGATCGTACATCATTGCTACTCCTTTCATATGCTATTTTTTAAAGGTTATATAAATAAAAATAATTATTATTTCGACATCCTGCCTAGCAGGATTATTGTGGCAAGAATTATAAGGGTAACTACAGTCCTCAATATCATATACTTCTTATTCTTACGAATTTGTTCAACTGGAGTCATGGTATCGTTATAGTCCCAGTTTTCATCGTTCCGCAATCCGTAGTTAAACAAAATTAAATAGGAAATTATAGCAAAGGCCGGAAACACCATCAGCATCATACCCATATAAGAATAGTCCTCTTTCGCAAATGTCACCCCTTCAAAAGCCTCTGGAGCAATAACAGGAAACAGAGACACGTTTACAGAAAATCCCAGAATAACGACGCAGGTAAACAGGAAACCACGCATCATAGCCTTCGACCGAATTAGCCTTACACGCTCATCCTCCATCTTCTCCTTGCACATTGCCAGACTAAGCAAGTTGATAAAAGTAAACCATAGGCAGAAATGCAAATGTATGCCGGGAGACAACTTTGTAAAAAGGACAGCCCCGGTTACCAACTCAAGTACCGACATCACCATGCCGAGTATGGCCAATCCAATCATCCATTTTTTGTACTTATTGTCCATTAACAACAAAGAACTGTTCATAAAATCTATTTTAGTAGATGAAAAAATTATTGACAACACAAAGGTAAAGCACGTTTGTATAAAATACAAGTATACTTTACTTTTAAACAATTAAACTGTACATTTTATACTGTTTACTTTTACAAATGAAATACCATGAAACATACGTATATACAGTATTTGAGCCTATTTTAAGTGTCAAGAAAATTATTTCAAATATTTTTAATAATATTTGAAAAACGAGCAAAAAACAGTAATTACATCACATTTTTATTGTGATTTAACGCCACCATTGCACATGCTTTTCGTATTTTCGCACGAAAAATCGGGAGAATACCGGGAGTGGCATTATCTTGTCAACAAGCATGCTTTACATTGTCTTTTTAAAACACATTCAAACTAACATATGTCCAATTTCGCAACCTACAATTTCAGCAACCAGCGCGCACTTATACGTGTGGATTTTAACGTGCCTATAAAGAATGGTAAGATAACCGACGATAACCGCATGCGTGCAGCCCTGCCTACTATCCGCAAGGTACTGGCTGATGGAGGCAGTGTAATACTTATGAGCCATTGGGGCCGTCCGCTCAAGGACATCGAAAAGAAACCAGAGCTGACTTTAGCCGATTTCTCGTTGAAACCCTTAGTAGCACATCTTTCAGATCTGCTCGATGTAGTGGTGCAGTTTGCCGACGATTGCCTCAGCACCGACGCAGCACACAAAGCCGAAAATCTGGAACCCGGTCAGGTATTGCTGCTGGAGAATCTGCGTTATTACAAACAGGAAGAAAAAGGCGACAAAGATTTTGCTGAAAAGCTTTCTAAACTTGGTCATGTATATGTAAATGATGCCTTTGGTACGGCACACAGGGCGCACGCCTCTACCGCTGTCATAGCACAGTTTTACCCGCCAGACAGAAGAATGTTTGGCTTGCTGATGGAAGGCGAAGTGAGCGCAGCAGAAGAAGTATTGCACAACAATCGCAAACCCTTCACAGCTATTATAGGTGGCGCCAAGGTCTCTGATAAGATATTGATTATCGAAAATCTGCTGGAAAAAGCTACGGATATTATCATTGGAGGCGGTATGGCTTATACTTTCTTCAAGGCTCAGGGCGGTCACATAGGCAACTCACTTTGCGAAAACGACCGCCTCGACATGGCGCTGGACCTGATGGCTAAAGCCGAAGCAAAAGGTGTATGCATTCACTTGCCAGCCGATAGTATTCTTGCAGATAAGTTTGCTGCAGATGCAGCTACTTCTTCTTCGCTGAGCAATGAGATACCCGAAGGATGGATGGGACTCGATATCGGGCAGATGGCTATAGCTCAATTCAGCAAGATAATCAGCGAATCGAAGACCATTTTGTGGAATGGCCCTATGGGTGTTTTCGAAATGGAGAAATTCCAACATGGAACAAAAGCCATAGCAGATGCAGTGGTAGCAGCTACCGAAAACGGAGCATTTTCACTGGTAGGCGGTGGCGATAGTGTGGCTGCTGTCAATAAATTCAACCTTGCAGACAAAGTTAGCTATGTATCTACAGGTGGTGGTGCCATGCTCGAGTACTTTGAAGGAAAAGAGTTACCGGGGATCGCGGCTATAAAAAATGGATAGAAAGCCGGAAAAGCATAAATCGTTGACTAACAACAATATAAGATCCATAAATCATCAATCACTTCATACATTTATTTAATAATCTTTAACACCGAGTCATTTACAACTAAATTATAGCGCAATTGAAAGTCGAAATGTTGATAAAAACTGGATAACTCATTTATGCCGTTTCTGGTAATTTGTATACTTTTGAACCTATAAAAAAATATTACATGAAATTTTTTATCGACACCGCAAATCTTGCCCAAATTAAGGAAGCAAACGATCTTGGAATACTGGACGGCGTTACTACCAACCCTACCCTTATGGCCAAAGAAGGCATCAAGGGAACCGAGGCAATAGCTGCCCATTACAAAACCATTTGCGAGATGGTAGATGGTCCCGTAAGTGCAGAAGTGCTGGGTACTACATTTGAGGGCATAGTGGAAGAAGGTAAAAAACTTGCCGCTATTCACCCAAACATCGTAGTAAAAGTACCTATGATTAAAGACGGCATTCAGGCTATCAAATGGTTTATGGACAATGGCATTCGCACCAATTGTACATTGGTATTCTCTGCCGGCCAGGCTATCCTGGCTGCAAAAGCAGGGGCTACTTTTGTTTCTCCGTTTATAGGTCGCATAGACGATGGTAGCTGGGATGGCGTGCAGCTGATAGAGCAGATAGTAAACATCTACAATACTCAAGGCTTCATGACCGAGGTGCTTGCAGCATCTATCCGCAACCCTTTGCACATCGTTCGCTGTGCCGAAGCCGGTGCCGATGTGTGTACCTGCCCGCTAAGCTCTATATTGGGTTTATTGAAACATCCACTTACAGATATTGGCTTGCAGCAGTTCCTGAATGACGCAAAAGCAATGCAATAACCAATAAAACATAAAAAAGGGGCTGTCTCAAAAGAGGCAGCCCTTTTTAGTTTCAGTCAAGAAAATCGGGTGTGTTATCCACAAGATAGGTGGATAAATATTATTTGGCTGAAAGGCAATACTGTAAAGTGTTTTGCCTATATTTACTGTACAA
>JAIOYR010000118.1 GCA_021740995.1 Taibaiella sp. | reverse complement strand
GTATGATCAGGGTAGCAGGTATAGACCCGCCCCAGCTATTGTCCACCTTGGGTATAAACTCATTCGGGTTTGTATCTGTTAGCCATACTACCTCAGGGGTGATTCGCTTTCTTTGCAGAAATGTCCCCAGCTTCATAGGGTAGTCTTCTTTGAAATCCAGACTTACCAGCAGCACTTTCACCTTCTTTCCCTCATATCGGGCCTTTAGGTCGTTAAACTCAGGCAGTTCCTGTACACAGGGCGCACACCAGGTAGCCCAGAAATTGATGATATAAACAGTGTCCTTCGACGAGTTTTTCCTGATGATTTCGTCCATGCTCATTGCCTGTATGTTTTGGGCAAACGCGCCAGACGATAAAAGCAGCAGCAATGCTACCAGCGAGCTTTTCATGTGTCCCTTCATTAAGTTCACTATAAAGGTAGTTATTCCACTTGTAGCTGCGTGCTGCTGCACAACAACCACGCTCATTTAACTTTTACAAGTCACAGAGAAAAAGATCGGCATTTGCTATATTTACACCAAACAACACCACTATGGCACTTGGACTTCTGGGGCTGCGTACAGCCGTTTATTTCACAGATAATATTGAAAAAGCAAAAGATTGGTATAGCGACATACTGGGTATCAAACCATATTTCGACGAGCCGTTCTACGTGGGTTTCAATGTTGCAGGATATGAGCTGGGTCTGCATCCTATTGACAATAACCAGGCCAACGTTGCAGCAACAAATGCGGCCTATTGGGGTGTCAGTGACGTGCAGGTAGCCTTCGATATGCTTATTGCTGCTGGCGCTACCTCTGTCGAGGAGCCCTCAGATGTAGGTGGAGGAATTGTTGTAGCCACGGTACGCGACCCCTGGGGCAATCCACTTGGGATCATTTGCAACCCGCATTTTCAATTGCCATAGCAACATGGTTAATGCGCCTTGCCCATCCATTGTTCAGGGTTCAGCTTCACATTGCCACCCTTGCCACTACCCGATTTCCATATCTGGAAATTGATAACCGGCAACCCTTCATCATTGGTAGCTACGGTACCTATTACCTGCTTTACAGATACTTCGTCGTCTTTCTTCACCGATACCGATGAAAGCCCGTTGTACACCGTCAGGTAATTACCGTGTTTCACCATCACTATCTGGTTACTGCCCGTTACAGAGAATACAGCAGTCACCTGCCCATTAAATACGCACCTGATTTTCGCATGGTCATCGGTCTGTATGTCCACACCTGCGTTTTCTATGCTTACCTTAGGAAACAGCGGATGCGGATGCACGCCAAAGTGATCGGTAATGTATCCCTTCTCTACCGGCCAGTACATCCTGCCTTTGTTGCCTTCAAAATTGCTCGATAGTTCCACATCTTCCGGTGTCACCAGCAGCGATACATCGGAGTGTGCTCTAGGTGCTGTTTTTATATTGGAATTCACCGCTACGCCCGGCCCTTCCGACGAACTCTTTATGTTCGATTTTCCACCCGGCTTACCACTTTTTCCGGCTTCACCATTCTTTTTTGCTTCTTCTTCTGCCGCCTTCGTTGCCTTGGCCATTTCACGCTCTATCAGGTCGTTGATAGCCTTTTGATCCTGGCCGTTACTTTTTTGTTCTTCTCTATATCTGCCAGCAACTTATTCTCCTTGCTTTTCAGATCCTGCACCACCCTGTTCGTCTGGTTAGTCTCATTTTGCAGCACTTGTTTTTGCTGCACCTGCGTGGTCAGCAGTTGGTCTTTCTGTGTCTTTTCTGCGTTCAGCGTACCTATTTTCTGTTGCAACTGATTCTGCGTCAGGTGTATCTGTAGCACCTGATATTTCCTGAAATCTCTGAACTTTTTCAGGTATTTCATTCTACGCATAGCATCATTAAAATCGCTCGACGAAAACAGGAACGCAAGCATATCATAAGAGCTTCGTGTCGTGTAAGCATACCTGATAGACTGCGCATACCGCATCTTTAGCTGATCCAGCTTTTGCTTCAGTGTTTGCACCTCCCGCGAAGATTTCCTTATGTCCTTGTCTATGCCGTTAACTTCCTGATTTATGTTGCCTATAAGTCGTTGACGGTCAGCTAGTTTGTTCTGTAGTGCCCGCAGTTGCCCCATGGTCGCCTGCTTATCGTTTTTTATGGCCTCCAGTTGCTTTTCAGTCTCATTTATGGCCTCCATAATTGCCTTCCGCCGTGCTATTAGTGTGTCCTTCGACATACTATATTGCACCTGTGGCTGCGCATATGCAGCCACCGAAAGAAAAACCAATATGAAACCAATTATAGAACGCATACGCCTGTGCGGGCAAAAATAACCATTTATAAACCCCCTTTCTATCCTTTTTATTCTTTTAAGACGATTTTACGATCTTTTCACCTTTTTTCCCTGCTGTGTCGCTGCTTTTACATCACAGGGTACTTCCATTCCTCATGCTGCAGCTGGCATCGCTAGCTTTTAGTTTTGACTTCCTTATATATATGTACGACATTTGCTTTCTCTAAAGAAAATAAAGCATATATGTTATATTCAATGACAGGGTTTGGTAGGGCAGAGGAAACTATCAACCATCGCCAGGTAGTAGTAGAATTGAAGGCACTCAATGGCAAGCAATTCGATGTAAATACAAAGCTGCCGCCCATCCTGCGCGCTTACGAATTAGATATCCGTTCACTTTTATCTGCCATGCTCATGCGCGGCACCATAGACCTTACTATTTCTGTAAAGCAGGAAGGTGCTGCAAAACCAATGGTGGTAAATACAGATCTGGCTGTGTTTTATTACCAGGCCATGAAGCAGATTGCCATAAAGACTGGCGTACCCGAAGACAACGTACTCTCCACACTCATGCGTATGCCCGAGGTGGTGTCTCCCGATCAGGATATGCTACCCGATGCCGAGTGGGAACTGGTAAAGAACGTAATCGTCCGTGCTGCCGATGACCTTATGGTACACCGTCAGGAAGAAGGCGAAGCCTTGCTCAAGGACATAACCCTGCGCATCAGCAACATAGACAAACTCCACGATAAGATCATTCCACTCGAGTCAGAGCGTATCGAGCGCATCCGCACACGCATCGCCCAGTGGCTCGAAGACATGACGGTAAAGGAAAAGATCGACCCCAACCGCTTTGAGCAGGAAATGATCTACTACCTCGAGCGCATGGATTTTTCAGAAGAAAAGACCCGCCTGCGTCAGCATTGCGAGTACTTCAATACTACAATCAGCCAGAACGACAACGCCATCGGTCGCAAACTCAACTTCATTTTGCAGGAAATAGGCCGTGAAATAAACACCCTCGGGTCAAAAGCAAATCACGCCGAAATTCAGCAGATCGTCATCAATATGAAGGACGAACTGGAAAAAGCAAAAGAGCAGATACTCAACATCCTTTAAAGCAATTAGTTTACACATTATCCTGCCGCTCGCATCAATTGTGGGCAGCAGGTTTTTTGTTTTTGATGATTTGCGATGTAGTTTAATATGTGTCGAATTCCCTGCCAAAAACCAATAAAAAACCACTTTAGTACCCCTCCCCCAATGTCTTATACATAAGTGCCTGTCACTTATCTGATTATCGCCAAAAGAATTTTAATGATAAACCGCTAGCTGTTTATCATAGTGCGTTTTCTGTATTGTCATTAAAATTCGTTTTGCACCCTATTATTACTGTGCTCAACTTTGCGGCATATTTTATCCGTAATAACTTTAAAAACCCGCTACTTATGACAGACAGAAAAGAACAAGCTCAGCAAATGTACCTGAACGGAAATTGCTCCCAGCGCGACATAGCAACCACAATTGGTGTCAGCGAACGTACTATTTACAATTGGATCAAGGGCGACAATTGGGAACGCCTCAGGAATGCTGCATTTGCAGCGCCTGCCCTCGTCGCTGAAACCATGTACAGCCAGTTGGTAGAACTACAGAACCAGATTGCTGCACGCGAACCGGGACACCGTTACCCCACCCTGCAGGAGGCAGACCTCACAAACAAACTGTTAACCGGACTGCAAAAATTAAAGAACAGTAACGCACTCCCACAGGTAAAACAGGCAGTACTCATGTTTACCAAATACATAGCTGCACGGGCCGACGATGCTTTGAGCCACAAAGTGGGACAGTATTCACGCGATTTCTTCGACGGACAGACAAAGAATGGATTCTATCCCTATCAGATCGAATACGGACCAGCACCGGTAGTTCCGCAGCCAGCCCCTGCCACCAGTGAGCACGATATGCAGCAGACAGATGATGCCCCCGCCTCGTCCATAATCATTGATGCGCCAGCTGTAATAAATCCTACTGCCCACCCGCAAGTCACCAGTCAGGCTGCGCCGGTATGCACCCACGACATGCTGCCACCTTCCGTGCTTGCCAGGATGCAATCTGCCACAATCCCCGACACATTTACAATGCTCCCCAACTCGAAAACCGGAAAATTTGATGCACCGGAAATGACAGTAGAAAAACACCTGCAACAGATTGAAAATAAGATAGTTAACCAAGGTTCCGGTGCTGGTGATAGTCGGAAAAAACCGGAAAATTTTCTGGAACGCAATAATCCTACCCGCCTCTTCCGCTTCAGGGCAAACAAGGACGCAGCTGGCAATAGCATGTGATGCCGTATTCCGCACCCTATTTTTGACTCTTAGCAATGCCTAGTTTCAATAGTCGTGTCCTAGATTGAAATTTGGTCGGCTCTTTTTTGCCGTGCGCCAAAAAAAGATATAAATTCTTTGTTTTATAGCTGTATGTGCATATATTGGTCCGTCATATGGCTATCATCACAGTAGAAGCATACCATACTCAATCATACACTAGTCCACCTTTAAACTTTCCTAAATTGGCGGAAGGGTACGAAAATTGGTTGGGGAATGGATTTTATTTTTGGCACGATTTTGGTTTCGGCAAATGGTGGGGTGATTCAAAAAAGTGTGGCCGAGACAATAAAACAAGGCAATACATCATTTATAAAGGGACTTTAATGTTCGATGAAGATGACTTCATTGACACTGTTTTTAATCAGGAAGACTACGATAATTTCACAGCTACAATAGAAAAATTTGCTAAAGCATGTCAAAAAAATTTAGGTAAAAAGCCTACATTGATAGAGTTTAATCAATTTATTGAAGATTTCAATATATGGGAGGGCATTAAAGTAATTCGGTTTCAGGACTTACCCGAAAATAATGTTCACTTGGAAGTTTTAGGCTTTTATTATAAGAAGAGAATACAATATCGGGTTAATGCTCCCGGGGTAATCATTAAATTTGTAGTACAAAATACATTTGCTTGTTTGTGACAAGTTGCTATATTTGCGAACCTTAAAATTATAATCAACATGAAAAAGTGGGATAAACTGAACGGCAAGCTGGACGAGGTTCTCAATAGGCTCACTAAAGAAGATTGGGAAAAATGGGATGCAGGCAGGAGAGGTGGAGATGAAATACGTCGTCACGAAATATTAGAAAAATCAATCGTTCAGGCGGGTATTATTTCTATTGCTTGGCGATATAAACTTTGTGAAAACAATGTTGAAATGAGTAGTGTATACTACAGGTACCACGAAAGCGAAATTTGCCTGATTAATACACACGCAGGTGATTCTGTTTGGGAGCCACCACCGCCACCTTCAGAAAACTACAGAACAATAATAGATGACTCGGTTTCTCCGAGTCATTTTTTTTTACTATTATCGCATCATGATTGCTCCAACTAATACCGCCTTTTCTTTTGTCGACTATAAGCTATCTGCTCTTAAGTTTGATATGCCTGATTATGAATTAGACGGGTTAGATGTTGACTTTAGCCCGTCTGGTGTTTTTATCAAGGATCAGTCAACATTTATTCTGCGGATTGATTTTGCAGCATTTCACGTTGAAAATAGCTCAAGGAAAGATGTTCTCACAACAACTTTGTTGGCTACTTTTAAATTTGCGGAAGTGAAAGAATTAGAACACATTCCTGACTTTTTTTATGTTAATAGTGTTGCGATTGTGTTCCCATATCTCAGGGCTTTCATCAGCACACTTACAATACTTGGTAATATTAACTTAATTGTACTGCCGCTTTATAACCTTACACACCTAAAAGAACCACTGAAGGAGAATACCAGTGTAATAGAGAGTTTTAATCAAGATTAGGCTCCCTGTTTTTCGTTTTGTACTTGCTTTTTTCTTTGGGTCTTCTGCAGGAATGAAGTTTAAATATCTTCTATATGCATAGGCGCAGTAGCCAACTTCATTTATATCGCTGGCGTAAGCACTAACGATTTCTGAATATTGCAGAGGTTATATTATATAAACGGACACTCATTTAGTATAAAAGTAGCACCCATTTGCTCGGCCGGTCAAACATGCATTTTTGACCCTTCACATTGCCCGGTTTCTTTCCTTTAGAGTAGTATTCATCTATTTTACCTATTTTGTACGCAAACATTTTCTAAATGCAATTCAGCGCACAACAAATAGCAGGTATACTCAATGGTGTTATAGAGGGCAACCCCGATGTTTCTGTCTCTACTTTATCAAAAATCGAAGAAGGAACGCCCGGTTCTATCTCGTTTCTGGCAAACCCTGTTTACACACAGTATATATACAACACAAAGGCCACACTGGTCATTGTAAACAGCGATTTTGTAGCTACTGCTCCCGTGGCAGCCACGCTCATCAGGGTAGAAAGTGCCGCGGCAGCCTTTGCCAGGTTGCTCGAAATGTACAACCAGGTTAAACTCGATAAAGTAGGTGTCTCAAAGCACGCCTACATTTCTGAGTCGGCTACAGTGGGCGACCGCCTTTATGCAGGTGAGTTTGCTGTGATAAGCGACAATGCCCGCATAGGCAACAATGTGAAAATATACCCGCAGGTCTATATAGGCGACAATGTGGTTATTGGCGACAACACTACACTGTTCGCAGGTGTAAAGGTGTATTCCGACTGCCGTATCGGTAAGGACTGCATCATTCATTCCGGCACAGTTATCGGTAGCGATGGCTTCAGGTTCGAGCCGCAAAATGCCGAGGGACAACGCAAAGTGCCCCAGATAGGTAATGTGAT
>JAIOYR010000027.1 GCA_021740995.1 Taibaiella sp. | reverse complement strand
AACCTATGAAGACCTGCAGATGATATACCGAAAAGTGCCTGAGGCCAATATGTTGGGCAGGTTGATAGCCGAAAGTCTCTTTATAGATATGTGTCTCAAAACCAGTGGGGTGCTGGGCGACAGCATAGAAGCCAGATACAGTAGCCTCATTGACGAAATGCCCTGGCTGACACAGCGAGTGCCGCAATACATGATAGCTTCTTATCTGGGCATCACACCAGAGGCGCTGAGCCGCATGAAGGCAAGGACAGTGCGCAAAACACCCAAGCTGGAACTGGTTTAGAAATCTTTATGGTGTTGGTGACACCAATCAAAAACGGGGGGTGTACTCAATGCTCTGGTTATTACTTTGTCACGGCATCACCCGGCATCTTAGCGTACTCCTCATCATTGGGTTCCCACAGTTCTATTTTGTTGCCTTCGGGGTCTGTGATGTGGGCAAACTTTCCGTACTCATACACCTGTGTTTCGCCTATCTGTTCTACTCCTTCTTTCTTTAGTTCGGCAAGAAGCCAGTCAAGATTTTCTACCCGCAGGTTTATCATAAACTCTTTGTGCGACGGCTCAAAATATTTGGTATCCGCTGCAAAGGTACTCCACACGCTGTAGCCCTTCTTTTCAGGAGCATCTGCATGCCGCCACTCAAAGGTAGTGCCATACTGGTCTGTCTTCAGCCCCAGATGCTGTGCATACCAGTTGCGTACATTTTCAGGGTCCTGGCACTTGAAGAATATGCCGCCTATTGCGGTTACACGTTTTGGAGTGGACATTGGAATTCGATTGATGACTTAAATGTACAAAGTCCTGATTATGTTCAGGACTTTGTTACCAACTTCTTATATCTATTTACTGCTGTTACATCATGTCTACAAACTCATTGAGCTTATCTATTATCAGCTTGCGGTTGCCGGCCATGTTCTCCTGCTTTAGCCTCAGTGCATCAGCAAACACTATACGTTGTTTTGTGGTAGCTTCTGCGTACTTCTTTTTATCCGCATCGTTTTGGGCCTCCTTCATTTTCAGGCGGGTCTGCCCCAATTGAGTATTGGCCATTTTATTGATGGTGGTAAACAAAGCATTGGCGTCTTCTATTTTGTCTTTGCCCAGCAGTTTGTTCAGCTCTTTTACTTTTTGTGCAAATTCGCTTTTAGATACAGGCACAGGTGCATTAGCTACAGGCACAGATTGCTGCTGTGCATAGATATCGTTACCGACAGCTGCAAGCATACAGCATACAAACAGGATTTGTTTCATTTGTTTCTTGTTTATTATCTATGAGTTTTTTCACTCACAGCATAAATACTAATAAATGGTAGCTGCAAATTCGCCCAGCTTGGTGTGCAATGCCACCCTGTTAGCTGCCAGATTTGGTTTCAGATTCCACACAGCCTGATAAATAACTGTCTGATTCTCAAGAATAGTGCGGTATGATGTAGCGATTGCCGGAGTAGCAGCGGTATTGATGCTGTTTTTGGATACTCCCAGTACCGCTAGCATCATATCATGGATTTCGTTCCATGTAGCCTGAGCGGCGGTTATATTGCCAGCACCTATCTGTGTATCCATCAGGTTTACTTTGGCTGTAAATGCTGCCATTGTTACCGGAGCGGGTGCTGCATAAGCCGAAGCGTGCTGTAGAGAACTGACGCCCACCGTAGCAGATAGTAGAAAACATGATAACAAAATACGTTTCATCGTTGTATATTTTAGATTATAAAGGTACAAAAAACAAATAAAAATAACCCTATTCATTATCTAAGACAGTAGCACCCCCCCTATACAGTTGGGTTTTGTAGCGCAAAGATGGAGATTTTAACATTTCGCCCAGCCCCAGATCTTTCCATTTTTTGTCCACCCGGTCTATTGTGGCATCATCTGCCACTATAATGTTGGGCCATGGACGGTCGAAATTATCGTGTTTTTTCGTCTTGCGAGTACCATCCAGCCCCAGTATATTGCGTGATTTGCCCCCAAACATATGGTCGCGGCGGGGATCCAGATTATTGCAAAACCGCCAGAGCACGTCGGGTATATCCATAGCATCTACTGTATGCTCTACATACAATATCATCTTTAGGCCATCTATACCTGGCTGCCGGCATAGCTGCTCATGCAGGGCGGCCACATGGTCGGGGCGGTCTTTTCGCATAGCTACAAAAAGTACAGGTATACCCCATTCGCGCATCAGCCGGTCATTGATACCGGTAATCTCTGCAAACTGAGCCGACAGCGCACTTGCAGAAAATCCGGGGTCGATAGTGTATGGTGTAAGTGGTGTGGTAATTTCTTCTTCGGTTTTGCGGGTACCATCTATGCACATCTTGCCGCCAAATCCCATCTTGGAGCAACTGTGGTCCAGTACATCCATTGGTCCCTGACTGAAGTATACATCGGTTACCGGATTCAGATTATTAAAAACCTCCTTTGCCAGATTTTTGTAATCATCAATTTTTATTCCGCTCTCCTTTACACCATCTGCCAGCACCAGTATTTTGTTAAACATCATTTGCCCTGCACCCCACATGGCATTCATTACCTTTTGGCCCTGGCCCGCATATTCCTTGTTGATAGTGGCTATCACCAGATTATGGAACACCCCTTCTACCGGCATATTCATATCGGCAATTTCGGGCACCATGGTCATCTTGATAGGGGTAAGGAAGATACGTTCTGTGGCCTTACCTATCCAAGCGTCTTCCTGCGGTGGTATGCCTACTATGGTGGCGGGGTATATAGCGTCCTTGCGGTGGGTGATAGCCGTGACATGAAAACGGGGATACCAGTCGGGTAGGGAGTAATAGCCGGTATGATCGCCAAATGGCCCTTCCCATATCAGCTCCTCACCGGGCTCTACGTAGCCCTCTATAATAAAATCAGCATCAGCCGGCACTTCTATATCCGGCTGGGTGATGCAGCGCACCAGCTCTACCTTTTTCTTACGCAGAAAGCCTGCCAGCATGTATTCGTCTACATTGTCGGGCAGTGGTGCAGTGGCGGCATAGGTATATATGGGATCGCCACCGAGCGCTACGGCCACGGGCATACGTTTACCCATCTTTTTATATTCGTTGAAGTGGCGGGCAGACACCTTGTGTTTGTGCCAGTGCATGCCGGTCATCGTAGGCTCAAACACCTGCATACGGTACATGCCTATGTTGCGGATACCCGTAACAGGGTCTTTGGTGTGGATAGCGGGTAGCGTAATAAACGGACCGCCATCTTCGGGCCAGCATTTGAGAATAGGTATTTTCCCCAGATCGGGCTGAGCCATTACCACTTCCTGGCAGGCGCCACGGCCACTTACTACTTTGGGGATATACGAGGCAAATTTCCCCAACTCAGGTAGCATAGCCAGCTTCTCCATCAGGCCTTTTTTTGGAGTCGACATTTTCTTCAGGAGACCATCTATATCGTTCATCGCATCATCCAGATGGTTGACCCCCAGTGCTATGCACATGCGGCGGTCGCTGCCCATGGAGTTTATCAGCACCGGAAAACCGGTGCCGGTGTTCTCAAACAACAGCGCCTTATTGCGCTCCCCCGCTTTGGATATACGATCTGTGATTTCTGCAATCTCCAGCACCGGATCTACAAACGTCTTTATCCTTACCAATTCACCTGCCTGTTCCAGCGCATCTATAAACGCCCGTAGTGATTTATATGCCATACCACAAAGATAGGCAGGCAGCGTATAAGCCGTAGCAAGAAAACAGTTATAGTGCTATAAGCAATTAAGCAGCCTAAAAATGAGCGAAAAGGCAGATGTATATACCGGAAGCTAATACATATGCCAGCTATTGTAGCGGTTTGAATAATTGTGTAGGGCTCATCAGCCTGTCTTTCTGCAATTGCCTGGCTGCCAGCGCAACACGGCCTATGTTTTTTACATTCAGTATTACCACCGGTCTTTTCTTATTATCGTAGAAGCTGGCTATTCCTTCTTTCCCGGGGTCGAGGCTCTTTATCTGCGGGAACTTCTTTTTTAGCAGAGCATAGTTTGCCTCGTGAGCCGTATGTACGATAAACAACTGTGTCCCATCTGCGTTATCTATCTGCTGCTGAGTCTGCGGGTCTGCTATAGGATAAGAGCCGTTCGAACTGGTGATGCGAATGTACCGGGCAAGGCTACTGTAAATATCATTGAAATCATTGTGCGCTGCCGCATCAGTATACAGGTTTACAGAGTTCAGCAGATTGGCATATTCGTAAATAGCATCCGGAAAAGTTTGTTCAAACTTACTTATCGCTCTGCTCACAAATGAACTATCTATTTTCTTACCCGCATCTATGTATTTCTTTACATCAGCATAAATCGCTTTTGCAAATTTGTTGATATAGGTATCATCATACCAGTCGCCGGTATCAGTGCTTGCTGTAAGCTGTGCGTATGCCCAGCCATTGCCGCAAGCTGTTGCCAGCGCCTCATCAAAATAGCCATAGGCATACCGGGCATATGCCGATTTGCTCTGCATAAAGACAGAGTCTGTTTTCCACTGCAACTTCAGTGGCTGCTCCTCATACAGCACATGGCATATCTCGTGTATGGCTACGCCCATTCTTGTTTCATGGTTGCGTTCTTCTGTCAGCACACCAAGTGCCAGACTGTTGCTGTATGGCGATGCAGTAGTGTTTCCTTTGAATCCGGGTATTGCAAAAAGGCTGACCGTAAACGGCATATCATCGCTCCAGGTGCTGCCATAGAACGTTTTCAACCGGTAAAATATATCGTCTGTTTCGGTATTGTACTTTTCCAGCGCATGCAATTGTTTGCGCATAGCATTATCAAAAGGCTGCATCATTTCATCATAAAATGGTGCCGCAATAATCATTGCCTTTTTTAGCTTCATCCATTGTTCATTGGGGAGAATGCCCACTATTCTGCTGAGGAAATCGTCAATACTTACAGACTGTATTGCAGCATTGTTTATGATGCCAGCTAGTGATTTGGGTTTCTGGCGGGCCGGAGGATATTCCGGGAAATTATAACTGTTGTCGAGCTCTATGGCTGCAAAGCTTCTTATGGCTTTATAAAATAGGGCAGAGTCAGCAGCAGGGATATGGTCATGAACGTAAGTGACTAGCGTCTGAGACAGATTAGCATCGTTGGATGCAGCACTCATAAAATTGAGAATACCAAAGGGTCTGCTGAGCCTGAACTGTATGCGCGTTGCGCCTGATGCACTCACTGCCGACAATAAAAGAAGAATAGCAATCAGTTGCTTTTTCATACCCTGGTTCTTTAAAAAAAGTATGCCACACTTTGTGTGGCATACCCTGTCAAAAAAATACTCAGAACATCTTTATCTTATCCATCACCAAATCTTTTACACTTGCCAGCGATATGCGCTCCTGAGTCATACTGTCGCGGTACCGGATGGTCACCGTCTGGTCTTCCTTGGTCTGGTGGTCTATGGTGATACAGAATGGTGTGCCTATAGCATCCTGCCGGCGATAACGCTTGCCTATGCTGTCTTTCTCTTCATAAAAACACTTGAAGTGGGGCTTGCACTGGTTGATAAGTTCACGTGCTATCTCAGGCAAGCCATCTTTTTTGGTAAGTGGCAGTACTGCCAGCTTTATAGGTGCCAGCATGGGCGGAAAGCTCAGCACCACACGGCTGTCTTCCTTGCCGTCTGCGCTCAGGTCCTCTTCTTTGTATGCCTCGCTGAGTATCATCATCACTGCACGGTCAAGCCCTATGGATGTTTCTACTACATACGGCACATAGTGCTGATTGATTTCTGTATCGAAGTAAGTTAGCTTTTTACCACTGAATTCCTGATGTTGTTTCAGATCGAAATCGGTGCGGCTGTGTATGCCCTCTACCTCTTTGAATCCCATGGGGAAATCAAATTCAATATCACAAGCCATATCTGCATAGTGTGCCAGTTTCACATGGTCGTGAAAGCGGTAATGGTCTTGCGATATGCCCAGGCTCAGGTGCCACTTCATGCGGGTTTCTTTCCAGTATTCATACCACTCTTTTTGTGTGCCGGGCTTTACAAAAAACTGCATTTCCATCTGCTCAAATTCGCGCATACGGAAGATGAAGCCTCGCGCTACTATCTCATTCCTAAACGCCTTGCCTGTCTGCGCAATGCCAAACGGTATTTTCATGCGTCCGGTCTTCTGCACATTCAGGAAGTTGACAAAAATGCCCTGAGCCGTCTCGGGGCGCAGGTATATCTCATTTGCCTCGTCTGCCAGCGAGCCCAGCTGTGTCGCAAACATCAGGTTGAACTGGCGCACATCAGTCCAGTTGCAGGTGCCGCTTACGGCACAGCTTATCTTGTTATGTTCTATCAGTTGTTTTATTCCGGCAAAGTCATTTTCTGCCAGCAATTGTTCCATTTGCTGCAGCAGCACTTCGGCTTTTTCTTTTTCTATTGTTTCGGCATACGCCTCTATCAGATGGTCTACACGGTAGCGTTTCTGGCTATCCTTGTTGTCTATCATAGGGTCGCTGAAGTTATCCACATGCCCGCTGGCTTTCCATACAGTAGGATGCATAAATATTGCTGCATCTATACCCACTATATTGTCGTGCATCTGGGTCATGCTGCGCCACCAGTAGTCGCGTATGTTCTTTTTCAGCTCTGCGCCATACTGCCCGTAATCATACACCGCTCCCAGTCCATCGTATATCTCGCTCGACTGAAAGATGAAGCCATATTCCTTGCAGTGCCCTATTATATTTTGTAATTTATTGTCGTTTGCCATAATGGGCGCAAAAATAAGTTAAATAGTTGAGCGTTTTGGGGTGGGGTATTGGCGGCAGATGTATCATTTGCGGTAACCCCTCAGTTAATGTACATATTTTCCTTTAATTTGAGCATTTTGAACGGTACAATACAAATCACTTTTAATGCAACACACATTTGAGTATTTTTTTTGCCCGAGGCAACCTTTGCCACCCAAACTGCATATATTACTTTAAGCAAACACACTACAACTATTTGATGAATGGGCAAAAAGCCATAGAGGGATGCAGACGGCAAGATAGGATTTGCCAGAAGTATGTTTTCGACCGGTGGTCGGAGAGCATGCTGATGCTGTGCATGCGCTATGTGAAAAACCTACCCGATGCCGAAGAGTTGATGCTGAACGGATTTTTTGCTTTTTATAAGAGCATAGACCGGTTTGTATACAATACAGATAACAGCATAACGGCCTGGCTGAAAAAGATAATAGTGAATGAGTGTCTGATGTTTCTGAGAAAGAATGGAGAACTGAAGATAGTAGAAGAAAAATATGCCGTGGAGGCCGGTGCAGACGAAAACCTTACAGCAAAAATAAGTGCGGATGAACTATTCAGGGAGGTGCTGGCATTACCTGCCGGATACAGAGCTGTCTTTAACCTGTATGTAGTAGAAGGATACAGCCACAAAGAAATAGCCGATATGCTGGGCATAACGGAGGGTACATCAAAATCGCAATTGAGCAAGGCGCGGACTATGTTGCAAAAGGTCGTTTTGAGCAAAAGGTAACAACAAGTGTATGAAAGACAAAGAAGTAAAAGAAAAGCTGGAGTCGCTGAGTACGCTGTCTGGAGGGATAGTGTATGGCAAGGAGGAGGCCTGGGAGAAACTGCAGGCAAGAATGGACAACCCAGCCGCAAAAAAAATAGCGATAAATTACCGGCTGGCTGCAGCGGCAGTGTTACTGCTGTGTGTGAGTATTATAGGCTTCTATTTCCTGGCGCCCGAAAAACAAGTTGCCGTTATTCAGCCACTTACACCATCTGTAATACAAGATACACAAGACACCGAAACAATGGCAGTAGCAGTACCGGTAACAGCAGCACCAACAACCACAATGGAAACGCCGATAGTGCAACAAAATGATAAAAGCATAGCACATAAAAAACAGGAATTACCACAAACCCGGTATGTAGTAAAAGTAGAACCAACTGTAGTAGTACCAGAACCGCTTGCAGCAGCAACACCAATAATATCAAACATACCGCCAAAGCCAGTTTCCCCTGCTGTAAAAAAGATGAGAGTAGTGCATATAAATGACTTGGGAAAAGCCACAGAAGTCGAAGATGCGGCTATTGCTTACTCTGGCCCCTCTCTCGACATAAGTAAGATGAAAGTAGTGAGCATATATGATGTGCAGCGTCAGGAAAACTTGCGCAAACAAGAGGAAGAAATAATAACCATAGTACGCATCAACAGGCCGCATGGCAATATGTTTACATTTCCCAACCCTTTCAGCAGAAGCAACCAATATGAACGGCCTGTTGCACAAAGCCCTTTCAGTATAAGGCTAAACCGAAACAACTAACGTATGATAAAATTGATACTAGTAATTGTGCTTATAGCAAGCACAACAGGATGCGTGTATGCCCAATCTTCAACAGAAGACAACAAAACATTCGACTCCTGGGAGAAGTTGCCCGAATTGGACAGACGATTTAATTCTCCGCCTCCTTTTACTATAAGAGATGCTGTAGCATTAGACAAGGCAAGAGTAATTTTTGAATTGTGGCAAACGGACGGCTACAGGGAGTTGCGGGGAATAGACACTATACTGGAACTATTGCGAAACGATATCGGTTTTTATCACGATTCGCTTGAGAACGGATCATCTGGTGTGCGCATAGACTACATCTACCATACTGACAAAAAATACAGAGAAATGCGCTTTATAAAACACACTCAAAACGGCACTGCTTTCGTAAAAAGAAACGGAAATACAGAACTGCTGAAAACTGAAAATGACACTATCAGGGTTCTGGTTAAAATGACAATGCCACTACCGGATAAACTTAAAGGTTGGGCAAAAAAAGTGCCCGATGTATGCCTGTCTCAAACAACAATCATACTAAACAGCTACGCTGATATAGACCAAGTAGTTGCACAAAAAGAAGTATTACTTCATGCCATAGATACCTTTGTAAAAGTGAGAGAAACACATGCCGCACGTCATAGGAAATCCGGATTTTCGTATAGTCCTTATCAGGTAACGGACAATCCACTACAAAGGAGATTTGCAACAAATAGAACAGGTAGTGTAAAGCAGTTGGCCTTTCATGTGAACGCCTGTGTGGGTGTAGTGAGAAATACCCTGACCCCATTTGCTGATATCGGCATATCGTTGTACGCGCCACTGTCTATGGGTGTCAAACGCAACCTGTTCACTTCGGTATCTGCATCTCCATTTTTCTTTTTTGAGCGAGGTGCAGACAGAGATTTTTATCTGCACGACAACTGGTTCGTAAACCTGGAAAGAGGTGGCACACTCCGAAATAACATTCTTGGATTTAACGCCAGTGATTACTCATACGGTATAGGCTATCTGGCTGTAAATAAAGGCAACTACTTCAAAGGAGTAACAATGAAGTTTTTTATTACAGCTACGATATTGAATGGCATTACTTTTTCGCCCGAAGTTATAGCTACCAATACATTCGGGCAATTCTTTCCGGGGTTTTCTATAAAAATAAAAGCTATCAATACTTATAACTAAGTCAAATAAAAACCATAAAGAATGAAAAAACTATTTTTATCAGCAGTAATGCTGACCGGGATTGTATTAGCTGCAAAAGCGCAGGATGAAGATATAGAAAAGAAAAAGCCATTACCTCCTACTCAAACAGAGCTGAACTTTAATATGCCATCACAGTCTGTGAGCATTCGCGACTATATATTTCTGCCCAATAAAGCACGAATGATAATAGAGTTGGTCAATGCAGAGCAATACAAAGAGCTTTCTAATCTGGATTCTTTGTTAACCCAATTTGTAAAGGAAATATTTTTCTATAAAGATTCGCTGGAAAATGGAAGTGGTTCGGTTCGAATAGACTATGCTATCGACGAGGCATATTCTTTCAACAAAATACGCTTCAAAAAGCACCCATCAGATGGCGATATATTTATGAGCAAGCCTACAGACAAGGCAAAGCTGAAGCTGGATCAGGATACTATACGTATTTACTATCGCCATAGTCCTCTAAATGATGCCAACCAAAAGATAAAGCACAGAAGTGACTATCCTATATACAACTCCCGATATTACCAAATCACCTTTTGCCTGAACAACTATACAGATATAGCAGCTATAGCAGCAGACAAGGCTACATTGCAGCACGCACTGGATACACTATATGCCACCAAAAAGAAAAAAACAAAACAACACCCATATGCCAACCCTTCTTCGGCAAGGTATAACCCGTATGCACCAGACAACACAGGCATCAAAAAACGCTGGCTTTCTTATGCTGATGTCCGGTTCAAACAATATGACGGGCTTGTAAAATCTGACAATGCAAAAAACTGGGATGTACTCCACCGGGCCGATGTATTCACATCCACCGCAAACCTGGGCATGGGTCTGGTAAGAAATACTTTTGCCCCTTATGCAGAGATAGGGTTTTCTCTTATAATGCGCGGAAGGCGACTAAATACAAATAATGAGTACCATGAACATATAATTGGCCTGTCCAATTCTTCCTATTTCTTTTTCGAAAAAAATGCAACAGGTGATTACGATATACTACAAAATAACTTTCTTAATGTCAGTTATGGCGAAGGCAGGGACTTGTCAGTTGGTGCGGGTTACCTATACTGGAAAACCGGCAACTACTTCAACGGGCTGACCGCAAAGTTATTTTTCAATGTGACTTTGTTGAAAAAGGGGTTGACGCTATCGCCTGAAGTAATCTTCACCAATGATTTCAATCAGATTTTCCCCGGCCTTACCTTGAAAGTGTTTTAAAAGCAAAGCAACACTGCTAGGCGACTAGTGGTAGTTTTAACTGGATAAATGAGTATCCGTACAACAGATAAGAATTAGGGTTAGTCAACTTTCATAAAAGTTGACTAACCTTGCTACGCCACACTTTTCTTTATATCCACCACTCTTACCTGCAGGCGGGTGTTGCCGTTGTGTTCGTTTTCTTCTATGTTGTATACCATATCGAAGGGGCCGTTTTTTACCAGTTCATACTTATCTCCTACCCCAAACCCTATGCCCTCTATTATTGACCCATTGCGCTGATGCGCTACTATGCGCAGGTGCTGCTCCTTCACCACCTGCGATGAGCCCTGATAGTCGTAGAGACCTCGGGTAAGAAAAACCGGTTTCATATTTACAGGGCCAAATGGCTCGAACTGTTTAATGAGATTGAAAAAAGATGGCTTTACCAGCGATAACGGTATTTCCGCATCAATCTCTATTTCAGGTATCTGCTGCTCAGCGGTTATAGTGCCGGCTACAATAGTTTCGAAGCGTTCTATAAATTCATTTACCCTGTTTTCTGCCATGGTCATCCCAGCCGCAAAAAAATGACCGCCATAATTATCCAGTATATCACGGCACTCGTGTATAGCCTCATAGATATTGAAGCCCGATACAGAACGGGCAGAGCCTGTGGCCTTGCCATTGGCAGAGGTGAGCACTATAGTAGGGCGGTAGTAATGGTCTATAAGGCGCGATGCTACTATGCCCACTACGCCCTTGTGCCAGTGCGACCGAAAAAGTACGGTAGATCTCTTCAGCCGTTCATTTTTGTTATCATTCAGTATAGCCAGCGCCTCTTCTGTTATGCTCTTGTCTACCTCGCGCCGGTCGTCATTGTCTGAGTGTAGCGCCGCTGCAAGTGCCGGTATTTTTTCAGGGTCTGTTTCTATAAAAAACTCTACTGCTTTGCGGGCGTCATCCATACGTCCGGCAGCATTTACACGTGGCCCTATCACAAATACAAGGTCAGAAATAGACAATGCCTTCTGCACACCACCCAACTCCTTGAGGGTAGCTATAGCCAGGCAGGGCGATTCGTTTATCTGTTTTACACCATAGTAAGCCAGTATGCGGTTCTCCCCGTCTATAGGCACTATGTCTGCCGCTATGCTGGTGGCCACAAGGTCCAGGTATTTGTATACCTTTTCCATGGGTTGTTTCCAGTGAATGGCCAATGCAGATACCAGCTTGAAACCTATTCCACAACCACTCAGCTCTTTGAAGGGGTAGTGGCAATCTTTTTGTTTGGGATTGAGTATAGCAAAAGCGGGTGGCAGGTGATCGTCGGGCAGGTGATGGTCGCATACAATCACCTCTATACCCAGCGACTGTGCATACGCTATCATCTCTACCGACTTGATACCACAGTCCAGCGTTATCATCAGTGTGTAGCCGTTGCCATGGGCATAGTCTATACCTTGCTTAGATATCCCATACCCCTCGCGATAGCGGTGCGGTATGTAGTAAGACAGCTCTCCTTTGTAGTTTTCTTTGAGGTAACTATATACCAGCGATACAGCAGTAGTGCCATCTACATCATAGTCGCCATACACCATTATCCGCTCGTGCCACTCTATAGCCTCTGTTATGCGCTCTACTGCCTTCTTCATCCCCTTCATCAGAAAGGGGTCGTGCAGGTGCGAAAGCTCAGGGCGAAAAAACAACCTTGCACTTTCATAGTCCTTTATGCCACGCACTGCCAGCAACCTGCAGATGGCGGGTTGCACCTGCAGCTCATTACACAGCCTGTTCACTACCTCTTCATCTACGGTTTTTACCGTCCATCTCTTATCAGGCTTCATTACCAAAATCCAGTTGTTGTACAGCTTCATTATATGCATTCAGCCACGTATCCAGCGCACTGCGGAAGCTGTCCTGCTCTATGTTTACAAAAAAATCACCCTCCTTCATTATCTGCTCCAGCAGCCTGTCTTGTGCCTGTATGCACTGTATTGCAGTATCGTAGGGGATGTGGCTGAAAGACACCATTTCGTATACCGAGATAAACCTGTCGGGGAAACGTGTGCCTAATTCTTTTTCAATTTTTTTACGCTCCAGAAATTTAGGGTCGGCAACCTTGTCGCGCATCTCTGTGAAGTTGTTGAGTGCCAGTGCGGCTACCGCATCCCCATTTGGTTTTCTTCGTTTCTGGTACTCGGGTAGTATGGCCGCCCAGTCTTCTCCATATATGTCCAGTAATGAAGAGAGTACACTGCAATCTTCAAAACCGGCATTCATGCCCTGCCCATAAAAAGGTACTATAGCATGAGCAGCGTCGCCTATCAGTGCACTCTTGTCTTTGTAGTGCCATGGGAAAATGTGTGTGGTAATAAGCGATGAAGTAGGATTGGTGAAGAAGTCTTCAATGAGCCCCGGCATAAGTGCCTTAGCATCGGCAAACTGTGTATCAAACAAATAATGAACGTCCTGCTCTGTCTTCAGTTTTTCAAAAGACACTTCGCCCTCATAGGGCATAAACATAGTGCAGGTAAATGTACCATCGGTGTTTGGCAATGCTATCATCATGTACTTGCCGCGCGGCCATATATGCAGCGCATTTTTTTCCATCAGCCACTCACCGTTTGCACCGGGCAGTATAGCCAGCTCCTTATAGCCGTATTCCAGATAAAAGTGGTCGCAGTTTACCCTGTCCATGTGGGTATAGCTGTTGCGCAGGGCAGAGAATGCACCATCTGCACCAAAAAGCAAATCGGCATTTACGGTTTTTTCATTCCCGCCATGCACAAAACGGAGCACATTATTCACCACGTCTACATGAGCACACCTGTGCTCAAAGTTGATGTTGACACCACTCTGTTCTGCAAGGGTCATCAGCTTTTTATTCAGCTCGCCTCTGCTTACCGAGTATATGGCCTCATTATTTTTGCTATATGGCTGAAAAGCCGTTTGCCCGTCCTGCATGTGCAGGTAGCGCCCATACATGGGTATGGCTATAGGTTCCATTTCAGTCTTCAGTCCTGCCAGTTCCAGGGCCTTCCATCCTCTGGCACTCATAGCCAGATTGATAGACTTGCCGGCCGACATAGACGCATTGCGCATGTCCGGACGGCGTTCATAAAGGTCTACTTCGTATCCCCGTTTGCGAAGTATGATTGAGAGTAGCGAGCCTACCAGCCCGGCACCGAGTATTGTTACGTTACGAGACATAAAACAAAGGGTAATTTTTAAAAAATTAAAAAGCCTGATGGCAAAATACGGAATTATATGACAATGCCGGCTGACAATAGTCAATACTTCTGTTCAGGTACTGTTTTTAATACGTATAAGTGCAGTAAATCATTGGGTTTAGAAAGTAGCCACCTTTGCGCTGCGCATCGGGCGAGTCGTAGTATATCCATTTTTTACTGAAGGGCTTCCGGCTGTAGGTCTTCGACGGTTTCCCATAGTCGCTGGTGAGCCCCAGCACCTGCCCGTTATAGTCGCTCACCTCAGGGTTTTTATCCGACTGTAGTTTGCGCTGTGTGTTACCATAACCCGATATCCACTCTACAGAGGCAAACAAGCCCTTATTCACCAGTATTTTCAGGCTGCTTACGTCCACCTTTACCCACGAGTTGCCGCTGGTAGCCTGTACCACCAGGCTGGTGTCTGTCAGTTCCTTGTGTGGCAGAGAATCCCCGTCATACAGGTGCACCCTGAATTTTGTTTTCCAGTCCCCTTCGTCAGTTATATATACGTAAACCGCCTTCAGTATTCCATTGTGCGCTGTATCTGCGTTCAGGCGTATAGCAGTCTCAGAGCCATAATACCGGTAACAGTCGCCGGCATATTCCAGTTGCCTGCGGCTTTTGCCTAGCACGCCCTCAGTGGGGGTGCCCTTCTTTGCTTTTATAGATACCGCTTTTAGTGTCGCTACTTTGGTGTTAAGCTCCACTATTATGGAGTCTAGCGGAAGAATTTCTGTAGAGATTTCTTTTTTTTCGTACCCAAGACAGAAAATTACCAGCGTTTTTATTTGGTCTGCGTTGCCCGTAAAAGCAAAAACTCCGTTATCATCGCAATACACTCCCTGATTCATGTCCTTGGCTTCTACAACGGCAAAGGGGATTCCTCTTTTTTCTTTATCCACTACTCTGCCCATAAACACCCTGTTTTGAGCGTATGTATGCAGGGAAATAAATAAGGAACAATATAAAAACAGGTACTTCATAGCTTGTCAAAAGTAGTGTGTGCAGCTAACAAATACAATACGGCAGGAGTAATGGTGGAGTAAGGAAGGCAACCTAACTGTGATGTTTGATGTCATCTTCTTCAATCACATTTCCACACATTCAATCACATTCTCCATATTCACGCTATTGTATGCCTTGTTTGTTTATCTCGCCCAGCCGCTGGCGTGCCGCCTGTACAAATGTGCTGCCCGGATAATCTATTATCAACTGTTCGTAATACTTTTTCGCTTCGCTTTTCTGGTCCAGTTCATTATCATAAATCTCAGCAATCTTATACACCGCATCATCGCCCAGCACATCTTTTCCGTATTTGTCTGCTACTTCTTTCAGATAGCCGAGGGCCCTGGTAAAGTCTCTGTGTTTTATCGCTATGCGTGCATGCATCATTACCAGATCGTCCATCAGCGGGTGCTTTGGTGCTGCATTTGCTATGCTGTCTATCAGTTGCTCTGCTTCTTTGTCTTTGTTCTGAAACAACAACAGCCCTGCATAGGCAAACCGCTGCAACGGCGCTGTATTGCTGTCTTCTACATTCTCTGTTATCAGTACAGACAGGTCTATTGCATCATTTGCTATGAGGTTGCTTGTGCCCGACTTGAGGATACCCAACAACTTCTGTGCCAGGTCGAAGTCGCCATGATAGTATGCCAGCCTTGCATTGCGAAAGCGGGCGTCTTCACCCATCACATCCTGTTTGAAATCTTTTTCTACCTGGCTGTAAGACAGCGATGCGTCCCATTGCCTGCCTTGTAGCAGATAGTAGTCGCCCAGTTGCAGCTTGAACTGTCCCATCATGTTGCGGCGGGTGTCGGGCTCAGCAATACTTCTTTTCAGTATCTCTATTGCCTTCTTCACATTGTTGCCATACACCGCGTGTAGCGTAGCATAGTCGGCAGCAGTCTTTTGGGTGTAGTGTTTTGGAAACTCTGTCAGAAAGCTATCATAGAGCGCTGCCAGTGCGGTTATATCTTCAGGTGTCCGAGCATTATTTTTTTCCAGCTGCGCCAGCGCTGCGCCCAGCTTTTCGCTTTTGGCCAGCACATAGTAGGGTTGCTCTTTTCCCTTTGCTATTATTCCGTCATAGGCTTTGTTGGCTACTTCATACTGGCGTGCAGCTACCGCAGTTCTTGCAAAGTCCATCAGCCGTTTTCCTGATTCCTGATTACGCTCATCTATAGCTTCCATTTGTATGAGGGCACCATCCCAATCATCTTTCTGAGTGTAAATCCACGTCAGTATTTCGGCATAATAATTGTTTCCAGGCTCCTCGTTTATTTTCTTTACCAGTGCCTTTTGCACCAGTTGCAGTTTCTTGGGGTCATTACCCAGCAGCTCCAGCAGCAGTTCTTTGGCGCCATCGGCAGTCATAAACACACTGGGACCACCACGCAGCATAGCCGCTATTGCTTTCTCGTAGTTGCCGGCACCTGCATACAGTGTCGCCAGTTGCCTGCCATACATAGGCGGGTTGCCCAGCAACTGCAACGCACGCTCATAGGTCAGTATGGCGTAGTCTGGTCTGCCGGCATCGGTAAATGCTTTTGCTATACCTGTAGTGAACAGATCATCGCCATTGAGCATGTTCAGAATACTGTCGTATTGTACTTTGGCTTTCTCTGCCTTGCCGCTTTTTTCGTACACCTGTCCCAGTTCCAGGTTCATTTCCGGGTTACGGCTGTTTTTGGGGTATAGGGCTGCCTTTTTTTCTACCAGCTTTTCGGCCTGCTTGTATTTTTGTGCTGTCAGCAGGGTGTTCAGATACTCGTGGTACACTGAGTCGGGAGAAATGCCGTACAATTCTTCGTAGATTTCAATCGCTTTATCGTACTTTTTTTCAATAGCATACTGCCTGGCCATGCCTGCTGTTTGCTGTGCCTGCGCTGCCGGAGATGTAAGTAACAACAGTAAAACCGCCATTCCGCACCTTGCTATGTCTATTATACCGTTCATGAGTAGTTATAAACCCAAATGTAGGATTTATTATCATGTAGTATTCTTAGAAAAAATATAAATGTAGCACTGTAGGGAGCAATGTCCCGGCAGGAAAATAAAGAATAGTTAATAGTTAAGGATAGTTATATTTCATCAGCTCCGCCTGCATCACATCCGTTACCTGTTGTTTCAGGCCGGCAAGATCATTCATCGTCATGCCTGCTACAGGTATAGGCGGCAGGTATACAGCCCTGTTGGTTCCCGGCCACACTTTCCACCAGGCAGTATAATGCCATCTGTATACCGTATCGGGAAAAATGATGGGCAAGATAGCAGTCTGAGTGGTGATAGCAAGCCGGAAGGCTCCGTTGTAAAAATCCTTCAGTGGTTTGCCGGTTTCGTTAAAAGTGCCTTCAGGGAATATGAGAATGTCTCCTTCGTTTTTTAGAACCCGCCACATAATGCGCATACTTTTTGTGCGGCTTTCGGCGCTGGTGCGTGTTACCATTATTGCCAGTTGCCGGTATATAAATCCCAATATGGGAACACGGGAGAACTCTTTTTTGCCCAATGCCCTGAAGTAACCGGGCAATGCCGGAAACAGCACTACGGTGTCGAGGTAAGAAATGTGATTGGCTACAACTATATACCTTGTTGCTGGTGGTCTGGGACCACATATACGCACCGGCATACCTATCACCCACAACCACATGCGTGCCCAGTGCTTGATAATCGTCCAGATAGCTTTACGTGAGGCAAAATTATTCCCGAAACTCAGCAACAGAAAAAATGGAAACGTGACCAGAAGACCTGCCATGAAGGTAATGATCACATAAACAGTATAGAATGGCTGCAGTATTGTTCTCAACAGCATGCGCTTACTGTGTCATGTGTGGAATGTTAGGGCGTCCTACCACTTGTTTGCCCTCCCACGGTGTCATAGCCATGAATATACCCAATGCAATGAAAGAACACCAGAAAAGACGTTTGAATTTGCGGTCATCGTCCATATTCTTCTTGGTAACACTGTATCCTACATGTACCAGCACCAGTGCTATTATCATAGCCAAACTGTGCTCTACCGCATAAAAGCGGCTATAGGTGTCTTTCATTACCATGCCGGAGCTGAAAACCCCGGGTGCTATGATTTTCCAGTAATATAGCAATCCGCCTATCAGCAACTGTAAATCGCAGAAAATAAGCAGTGTAAGTGCCAGCTGTTTGTTTACAGGTTTGAATTTTCGCTTACCCATCATCCCTACCAGGCTCTGAACTGCTACTACAAAAACAAAAAGCAGAATAAAATAGCGGAGTATGCTATGAAGAAAAAGGAAATTTTGCAGATAAGATTGCATGTTGATACGTTTATTTGCTAAGGTAACATGTAATTTTTAAAATTTATTATTCTGCGCCGATATTTAATGCAAACTGCCGAAATCTTAAAAAAAAACGATAAACCGACAGGGTTAATTCAAAAGAAAATTTACATATTTTGTTGATTATTACCATCCCATTCGCTCCCTCAATTGCCGGATGTGCGCCGTATGATGAGCACTGTGCCATGCATATAATGCCACCACCTCCCATACTGCGAAAGTACGCTGGTACTGCGGGTGGTAGTAGGTGCGCTCCCAGTCGCTTTCTGTTATACGGCTCAGCAGTGCTATCATTCGGCGGTGAATAGTATGCAGCAGGGTTACCGACACATTTACAGGCACAGCAGCCACATCGGGCAGTACAGCCCATGCATTTTCATCATAGGGTGTTATGGTGGGGTTGTCCTGAGTCAGTGCCAGTTTCAATCTTATATAGGCATTCAGGTGGCTGTCCGCAACATGGTGAACGACTTGCTGTATGGTCCAGCCGCCGTCGCGATAAGGCACCTGCAATTGATTTGCATCCAGGTTTTCGATACAGGCATCCATCCACGATGGCAGTACGCTAAGTATGTCTATCCATTCCATTCTCAGTTCTGCGGTGTGGGTTTCAGGCCGCTGATACCTGCCTATCGGATATTTCAGTTGTTCTATGTTGTTTTCCATTGTATGCTGTATTTTTCAGTGTGTGGTCAATTCGTTTTTGCTATCTGGTCATACACCTGCTTTTCCAGCGACGACGGCTTATAGCATTTGCCGGTTCTTGAGTATCTGTTTCGGTGAGCGAAATACATATCCAGTATGTCGCCTCCATTGGTGCACACTATCACTACATCAGGCTCGGTGTATCTGGCCTTTTCGCGATATAGGGATAGGTAATCGTCCATAGTGTAAGACAGGTTGCCTGCATTCACTATTTCTTTTTCCGGAAACTGACGCTGCAGCCGCTCTGTGATAATATATTCGTCGTCCATAAAGGGGTTGAAAATACGGGAATCCCCAAGAAATAATACGTGCTGTTTTGTCTTTGGAAAGGTTAGATCGTGACCCATTCTTAGCCCCTGACTATTTAATGTGAAGCGATAGTTAGATTTTTTTTCACCGTCTTGCGGATTGCGCTTATTGTCGTCATCATTTTCATTTATCTGTTTTGCA
Source organism: Taibaiella sp. (assembly GCA_021740995.1). Classification (GTDB taxonomy): domain Bacteria; phylum Bacteroidota; class Bacteroidia; order Chitinophagales; family Chitinophagaceae; genus Nemorincola. The sequence continues at coordinate 23,710 of JAIOYR010000027.1, read as the reverse complement.
TCACCAAATGTTGCCGGCCGCTGATCGGCAGGGAAAGCCATCGGGTTACGATAATCGTCATACTTTGCCAACACGCCTGCAAGCATTTCTGCTACAAAGGTGGCCCCTTCTCTCGACCAGTTGCTTCCAATAGGCGTTCGTTTAAGGTCGTTTACAGATGTCCATTCTGATATGTCAGGTGTGATATCAATACAGTCTATACCCTGATTACTGCATATCTGCACTATATAAGGCACACCATAGGTGTTGGCATTAGTAGCAAACTTGCCTACCTCGGGTGTCATTACAACCACTATAAGTTTCGCTTTATCCTGCTCGGTTGCGGCTTTTAGTGCTATCAGCTGTTGTGCATACCTGTTTTGCAATTCTCCATAGAGCCGGTTGCCTGAAATTTCACGAAGCAATTCCTCATTGGGTACTTTCGGATACTCTTCCAAAAGTGACTTGCGGCCTATGTTATTGGCCATACTCTGTATATTGTTGTTTTTACCATCACCTGCCCCGCAGCCCGAACATATAAGCGCGGGCAGTATGAGCACTAAAAGCAGAGTAGTCAGATGGTTCATACAGTTGTTTTGGGAAGCCACACAAGCGTAATCCATGTTGTAATAAAATATAAATTTAAGTGTAAAAAACTAAACCGGTGTTACTAAAACGTGAAAGCTCCCTGATAAAGGGAGCTTTCAGTATATGACTGTTACATTGTGTTACTTACTGCCTGCCGGAGTTTGCTTTTTTGTAGATCCTCCTGTTTGTTTTTCCAGCTCGTCCATCTCCTTCGCTGACTTGTTGTTGGGGTCTATGACCAGTATCATCTCTTTATACTTTTTTACTGCTTCTTTATCTTTCTTATTGAAGTTGCAGTACATCAGATACTCGTAGGCAACTCTCAGGTCGTTCTTCTTCTCATAATTGGGGCCTACTTTCTCCAGCCATTTCTGATAGTAGGGCTCACCCAGGCAGGTAGTAGCTTCAGAGTCTATTGCTGATGCCACGCGTGCCTGCCAGTAGTAGGCCGACGGCTGCTGTGCACCATGCTTCACTTCAAACTCATTGGCGGCAGTCATCGCATTGCCAAGGTCTTTGCAGTAATAATACATGATCACACGCCATACATAGTCCGCAGCCTGAGCCTCCGGATTAGCTTTTACCAGATTGTTGTACCACTCTGCTGATTTGCAGTATTCTTTTTTGCTTTTGAATGCATCGGCCACTTCACGGTATACATCTGTTTTGTTGCGGGAAGTATCTCCGCTGATTCCTTTTGAGTAATAGAAACCGGCTGAATCCAGCATGTCCAGTTTAAGGAACAGTTTGCCAAACTCAATGTAGGCACCTGGCAGTATTTTCTTAGCATCCTGCATAGCAAAGTACTTGCGCAGGTTTTTGATTGCAGCCAAAGAGTCGCCACAGTTTGCCTGAGAGAATCCCAGTATACCGGTAAGCTCTATTACACGTGTCTGGTCTGTTTGGCCATTCAGCAATTTTTCTGCAAGCTTTGCTGCATCGCAATAGCTTTGCGCCTGATACATAGCACGCACATACTCCAGTTGGTCATCAGCAGTATTGTCAGAGTGAGACAAATACTCTTCCAGATTCTGCAGCGCCAGCTTATATTTACCAGAGCGCGAGTAGGCGTTAGCCAATGCTTTGTAGGGTAGTGGGTTTGTGTTATCAGCATCCTTTGCACGGGCATAGTTGTCCAGCGCGCTCTGGTAGTTGCGCGCATCATACCATAGGTCGCCTATGCGGGAGTAAGCCAGTGAATTGGTTTTATCTTTTTCTATTACAATCTCATAGTTGGTCATCGCTTCGCCACCACCACCGGATACTTTGCGCATTGCATCGCCCAGCCCTATGCGTACATCTGTATTGTCGCCCGATGTGTTTTTTGCAAGCACATCTTTGTACCAGGTAGCCGCCTGACCATAATCGCCGCCTTCTGAATAGGTAATGGCATCTGCTGCATATTTCTGTGGCATCCAGTCCTTTTTCTTTGCTTTTGCCGCCAGATCTTTTGTTATTTTATTGCCGCCGGCGATATCTTTATTTGCGAAAGCCACGCGTGCCGTACCTGAGATATTTGCAAGATCTTCGGGGAACTTGGCGAACGTAGCACTTGCCTGAGGTATATTGCCTGTTTCCAGATAGGTGAGTCCCAGATAATAATTTGCAAGAGGGTCTTTATCGGCCAGTGGAGCCAATGCAGCCTGTGCTGTTTTGTACTTTTTGTAATTGTACATTTTAATACCGTTTTTTACTGCGGCATCTTGCGCAAACGTACTGTATCCAATGGCAATAAATGCCATCATCATCATCATGCTCTTCATTTTGTAAATCATAGTTCCTGTTTACTTTTATCTGATTAAAAACTAATTACTGTTTATTTGTGCATCTCTTATCACCATCTCAGACCTTACCGGAAAGAGGTGCGCGTGAAAGAAAATCAATTGACCACGCTGGTAACTTAAGAAGTTTGCAAATCCCGTGCCAAGTCCAGGATAGCTTTCACTATTTATATAGTACAGATTACGAGTCAGCGGGTATGTTTTTAAGGCTATATACGCCTGATATGGCTGTAAAAACTCGCCGGTTTTTTCGTTTTTGAGGGCTGCAATTTTAACAGTTTTTATGAAAGCACCGGTGTTATTTGGGTCAGAGGAATCGCTTATATAACCTACACCTACAAATCCAATAGCATTTGGGTTCTTAGATACATAGTTTACCACGTCATTGTTCCCCTTTGCTGCATATACGTTGTTACCCAGTTTTTCGCCTCTCAGCACCGAATCTGTAATAAACCGAACCGTACTGGAAGACTGATTGTCGAAAACAACAGTATATTTTTTGTTGTATTCGCCTGTCAGTATACCTTTCAGCACCGCCATATCCATTAGCGTGTCAGCCGATTCGTTGTTGAGTATTACCGCTATAGCATCTCTGGCAAGTGGGAGGGTAGTAGGGTAAATCTGTCTTTGTTTGCATGCTTCCAACTCGTCTTTAGTCAGTTCGCGGGTCACCAGTATCAGCCTTGCCTTTTTATCAAAATAATCTTTGAAGCATTCCGCCTCAGACTTGTAATTAATATGCACCTTGGCATCGGGGAAACTGCTATCAAATACCTTTCCCTGCATTTCTATTACTGGCCTGTACGTTTCATCTACCGATATGTCTATTTCGCCTTTTCCCAATGTATCCGGGGGGGCTGGCCGGTCATCGCAGGACAACAGGAATACACACAAACAAATAAATAAAAATCTACTAGTAATAGTCATAAGGAGCGCAATTTTACTCAATAATTTTAATGAATATTCCCGATTATATCTACTGTAACAATAATTTAACAGGTAATAAGCGGCATTCAGATCACCTGAATCTGGGCAGATGTACTCACACAATTAATGTTTGCCGGCATGCCGTGAGTAAAGTCGTGACCGTTCATTCAATACTTACAATTTTGTGGGGCAATTCGTGATGTTATGCGTTTTTACGCTTGCGCATAATAGCCACTATACCTCTATAAATGCGAAAGACACCGTACAATATCATTACAGAACCCAACACATAGGCAGAAGAGGCCGGCAACTCAAGCGTGCCGAAATAGCGCATGCTAAAAACCACAATGCCCAACACTACATACACCACACCCATACCTACATCCAGACTGGTGCGGAAAGTGCTAAATGAATTGTTTTGCTCTGTTCGCTCATCAAGGTTCATGACACTGTTTTTTTGATTTTGTAAAAGTAAGATTAATCTCTGCAGATATAAAGACGCAATGCTCACTATATTCCATAAAAACCAATCAGGGAACAATAAACCAAGATGAGTAAATAAATGGAATTACGTGATACCAGCATTAATAATTTATTCAATAAAACTTTTTCTATCACATTTCCTGATTATTTTTGCTCCCAAATTTTTCGCTGCAACATCACCCTCCAATGAAACACCTGATACTCGTCCCATTTTTTCTGTTAATCTCAATTTGCAGCTTTGCTCAGTTTTCCATGTTTGAGCGGGCGCCCTATGTGAAACCATACACCATAGCAATAACAGCAACCAACCCACTCAGTGCCATGATAAAGTATGGCGGCGGCATAGAGTTCAGAAGAAAAAGAGTTGCCTACCTTGCCAGTTACCACAAATACGTGGGCGCATATTATGGCACGCAATACGATTTCGAAAACAGAATCTATTTCAGAAAACAATGGATGCACATCTATAACAAATGGATATATCAGGATTTCTTTTATTTCAGAACAGTAGTGGGCGATATGGCTTACGATGGAGAGAAATTTGCTGTGCTGGGAATGAAGGAAAAAAGGTATGCAGATCCACAGTTTTATGCCGGTTTTGCACCTGGTTATGGTCGCAGGCACCAGAAGGGTGCCTTTTTCTTCACAGCCAAGGCAGGTGTCAGAGCAATGGCAATACCAGCATTAGACAAGCAGATAAAATCACTCTACCGGCTTTTTTATGTTACGGGTCCCGGCTCTATCATTGAACTGAATTTTCAGGCGGGTTTGCAGTTCTAATAACACCTCAAAGTTCTTAAAAATAAAATGCCATCAACCAAATAAGATGACATTTTATTTCAATGCATTTTTGTTGCGCATACGCTCTTACATCCCCGCCGACATACTGTGCATATAGTTGGCACAATATATAAGCAGCAACAAAAAAGATATGTCTTTGCCTTCCGGGTAGTTGTCGTCAGTTTCTATAGTATAGCTGAAACTAAGCTCCGATAGCTTAAAGTTCTGCCTGAGTATTATTGCCTCATGTTCCGCATCTGTAAACAAGCCAAACCGGCTGTTGATAAAGCCTACCCGTTTGAAAATATAAGATTTGCCGCCTGCCAAAGATATTATAATATTCCCTTTCCAATTGAACTTCAAGGAGCCAACCTCTGTGTCGCCTGAAGTAATGTCTATCGAAGTCTGAAAAACACCGGAAGATGCGATTTCATAAGAATGACCCGATGCCAGCATAATAGCCGATTTGGTAGAAAACCAGGAAGTATAGTCGAGCTTACCCAGAGATTCGTTTTTATCATTAAACAGCTCAAAGTGTTTATTGTGTGTGCCTTTTACGGTATAGTTCATGTGAAAATGATTTTGTGATATAAAGATAGGTGGTTTTGCTCCTATCGGAACCCCGAGGCAAAAAAATGCTGGTTCTTTCAATTCAAAACCCCGTTAGGGGTACAAGCTCTGTATCAAAAAAAGAAGCGATTATAACCTTTTTATTTCCTTCCATCTTTTCTATTAGTTTTGCACCCAGTTTAATTAACACATATAATGCAATCCGCAAACGAGATACGCCGCCAGTTTTTAGATTTTTTTCGTAGCAAAGGCCATGAAATTGTGCCGTCTGCACCCATAGTGGTAAAAAACGACCCTACTCTGCTTTTTACCAATGCGGGTATGAACCAGTTTAAAGACTACTTTCTGGGAAACCGTGAGCCGGAACACAGCCGCATAGCTGACACTCAGAAATGCCTGCGGGTAAGCGGTAAACATAACGATCTGGAAGAAGTGGGGGTAGACACCTATCACCATACTATGTTCGAGATGCTGGGCAACTGGAGCTTTGGCGACTACTTCAAAAAAGACGCTATAGCCTGGAGCTGGGAGTTGCTTACTGATGTATATGGTATACCTAAGGACAAGCTGTATGTGACTGTTTTTGGCGGCGATGCTACCGAAAACCTGCCTATGGACCAGGAATCATACGACTTCTGGAAAGAGTTTGTAGCAGAAGACCGTATACTGATGGGCAGCAAAAAGGATAACTTCTGGGAAATGGGCGATACAGGCCCCTGTGGCCCATGCTCAGAGATACATGTAGACTGCCGCGCCGATGAAGAAAAACAACAAGTGTCGGGCAAAGTATTGGTAAATGCAGACCACCCGCAGGTGATAGAGATATGGAACAATGTTTTTATGCAGTTCAACAGGCAGAAGGATGGCACACTGGTGCCGCTGCCGGCACAGCATGTAGATACCGGCATGGGTTTTGAAAGGCTGGTAAGGGTGCTGCAAAATAAGCAGAGCAACTACGACACCGATGTGTTTACCGGCACTATAACGAAAATAGAAAATATAACCGGCAAAAAATATGGCTATACCGACACCAAGCAGGATATAGCCTTCCGTGTACTGGCAGACCATATACGCGCTATAGGCTTTACTATAGCCGACGGACAGTTGCCCTCCAATACGGGCGCCGGATATGTAATACGCCGCATACTGCGCAGAGCAGTACGGTATTACTATACCTATCTCGACTACAAGCAGCCGCTATTGCATCAGTTGATGCCGGTACTGGCAAAGCAGTTTGAAGGAGTATTCCCCGAGCTGCAGCAGCAGATAGACCTTGTGAGCCGTGTGGTGAAGGAAGAAGAAGAAGCCTTTCTGCGCACACTGGACAAGGGACTGAAAAAGATAGACGACATAATAACCGATACCAAAAACCGCAGCACACTTACTATAGATGGTAAAGCCGCTTTCGAGTTGTACGATACTTTTGGCTTCCCCATAGACCTCACCCGCCTCATAGGTAGCGAGCAGGGCCTTCATGTAGATGAAGAAGCTTTCACTGCCGAAATGCACCAGCAGAAAACCCGTAGCCGCGCAGCTACTGCACTGGATACCGACGACTGGGTAGTGCTGAAAGATGGAGGAACCGATTTTGTGGGATACGACCAGCTGGCGGCAGATGCCAGTATACTCAAGTATCGCCGGGTAAGCGCAAAGGGTAAAGAACAGTTCCAATTGGTGCTGGATGTAACACCATTCTATGCCGAGAGCGGCGGACAGGCCGGCGATACAGGACTACTCATATTCCCGAATGAGCAGGTAGCCATAGTGGATACCAAGAAAGAGGATGGCATGATCATTCACTTTGCAGATAGCCTGCCGGAGAATGTATTGGTACCGGCAATAGCCAAGGTGGACAGTGCAAAGCGGGCAGCTACCGAGGTGCACCACAGTGCCACCCATTTGCTGCATGCAGCGCTAAGGCAGGTACTGGGCACACATGTTGCTCAGAAAGGCTCTCTGGTAAATGATGGCCATCTCCGGTTCGACTTTTCGCACTTTGCCAAGGTGACAGACGAAGAGATAAAGCGTATAGAAACCATAGTGAATGAAAAGATACGGGAAAATATACCCGTAGTAATAAAAACCATGGGCAAGGACGAGGCTGTGGCACTGGGTGCTATGGCACTCTTTGGCGAGAAGTATGGCAATGTGGTACGTGTGGTGATAATGGATGCAGCATACTCTATAGAGCTCTGCGGTGGTACCCATGTGGGTGCTACGGGCCAGCTTGGCTACTTCAAGATAACCAGCGAAGCCGCAGTAGCAGCAGGTGTGCGCCGTATGGAAGCCGTAAGCGGCGGTGCTGCAGAGCAGTACATAAACGAGCAACTGGCACTGATAGCCGGTATAGCCGCACAGCTCAAAAACGCTAAAGACCCCATAAAGGCCATAGAGCGGCTGCAGGAAGAGCGCAGCCAACTGGAAAAACATGTAGAGAGTCTGGAGGCACGCCAGCTGGTGGGTATACGTAATGAGTTGCTCACCAAAGATGAAATCATCAACCAGATATCCTTTGTAGGGCAGATGGTAACCGTGAGCTCGCTCGACTCGCTGAAAAAGCTATGTCTGGACCTGAAATCGCACCTGAATGACCATGTAATAGTACTGTGTGCCAATATAGACGGTAAAGCATATGTGGCTATAGGAGTAGACGACAAAGTAAATGCCGCAAGAGGATTGGACGCGGGTAAAATAATAAAAGAAAAGGTAGCAGCCCTGATAAAAGGCGGCGGCGGCGGACAAAAATCACTTGCCACAGCCGGCGGAGCAGATGTGAGCGGGTTGGTGGCAGTGATAGAAACGGTGAGGGGGATGCTCTAGGGGTGGCTGTTTTTTAAAATTTGTTGTACATGGGATGCCCATCTACCTGACGGTGGATAGGCATCCTGCTACAAATAGTGTGTTATCTAAGCAGATAAATAAAGCTTTTTATTGCTACAAAACACTTAGTTTTTTACTATGAATTATGCCGCCAATTTTCATTGTCAATACATATAAGCCTTTAGGTAGTTTGTTAGTATTGATACCAATCTTATAATCATCTGGTTCCTGATCACGTATATACGGTTCTATAGCATAGCTGTAATCTATTCCTATTGAATTATTAATTTTAATATCGACCGTACTTTTGTCAACTAGTTTGTATTTAATATATGCCATATCGGTTGCAGGATTAGGGAAGACATCTATGAACAATGAAATAAAATTATCACCAAGTGTAGATTGAGAATTTCCTTTACCCTTTTCCGCTAACATAATACTGTCTACATTTACCCCCCACCTTCTAAGTAAATTTATAGCGTCTTCATTGCCAGAATCAATAATTGCGCCGACCAATGAATCAATATATGCAACCTCCATTGAATCAGTAATCAGGCTATCTGCCAGCATTAAGCTTGAATCTGGTGGCGGCATCCGCGACGCTCCCCAAGGGTTAACTTCTTCAACAGTAGGTGGAAGTAGCTCAACAGAACTCTGTGGAATCCATGCAAACGTAAAATGCTCATCACAACCAAAATCTTTTATATAAATATCGGTAAAGCAACCATTACAATCAGGAAAAGAATTAAATCCTTCTTTACAGTCAATTTGCTTAGCACCTCTAATAGAAACATTTGAATAAGTACTGTATGTCCCCTTAAGTGCGGAGTATTCTAGAAAATTCAAATATAACGGGATAGTATTAGAGCCAATAGTGAAGTTATCTGGATAATTGATCCTGTAGTCATCATCCCAAAAAGGATTGTTAAGGTTCTTGAGATAAGACGAGCCTTGCTTGAGGCTGAAGAGGTTGAATAAAACCATATAGTCTAAGCCGTTGAAAGTGACTGAACGCTTTGTATGATCTTCGGGATCTTTACATTCTGGAAGCCATCTGTGTTGTGGATTCGATAGCCAGTCGCCTCCAGTCCAGTGCTTTTTCACGGTATTAGCCATTATTTCATTATTGAATGGTCTGTTGCCTGACCCTGCTGGATACTCATAACTGCTAAAATCATGTGGGCCACAGGGAGGTGCAGCATCAAGTGCCACAATATAATCCATATATCGATAGTTTTCCGGAGGATTATATATCAATTCGTAAACAAGTGGCAAACTTGGTCTTCCCCATCCGTCTTTGTTGCATATTTTTTTTAAATTTCTCCATGTTGTATTAATGCCTAGTGTAGTCCATGAATTAGTTAAACATGAATAGTATCCGGCATAAGTCAAATCTCTATTTTCATTTTCGTCTGGGTCATCACAACCCATTTCGGGCATTATTCTATGACTATACTGAACATAATGCCACAGTAAGGCGGAAATACCTGAGCTGGCTTGCCATATCAACGGAAGCGAGTTAGTCGATGCAATTGGATCCGCGTAGATCCTTGACGTTTGAGCTCCTCCCATTGCTATGCCAAAATAATTCGCGCCTGCTTTGTCGCATGAAGAAGGATAGGTTTGAGGAACAATTCCATACACGCATTTTCCAGTGAGCGGGTCGTGGATTTGAGGAAGCCATACGTTGAATGGATATTTTACCGTTCTGTACAACGCATCAGCCGCCTGATTTCGAATGATTGCATCTGTGGAATAATGGCTTACTAATGCCATTCCTAGATTTAAATCAATTAGTTGATCATGAGATTCTTGCGCAGGATATCTGGGCGCTCCAGAGGTATAAGGCCAATGAGAGGTAACAGTATGGCTCCCAATTGTTCCATGCCAACGATTGCCTCTTGGTGAGGAAGAAGAGGAATAACTTGGAAATGAGGTGTATCTTTCGGCAAATGAACTTGTAAATGCTCCTTCAGCCCAGCTCACTCTATCAAAATATTCTACACTTGCAGGCCCAGGGTATGTCCATGTTCTCTTTAATCCTATCCTATTGAAGTGTTTCAGTTTATTTCCGATTGACGCTTCATCGAGTATTGTAAGCGTTGGTACGTCATCCCTGATAAAAAAGCCGTTGTGTCTATCGCTGTAACTAATGCTTGTAGGACCTAATGTACCAGGGTATGCATTATTAGTGCCTAAACTATTTTCCATTTCGTGGCAATATTGTTCTGCATTATCATCTAACCTATCAAATGCATCAAGGGCGTGTTTTAATTCATATTGGCTTCGACTTATTGGATGTGCACATTCTCGCAATAGCTCTTCTTCTGTAGCCAACATTTGTATATAATGACCTAGGTCAACGGTCGCATCTCCCCAGGATAAAACCCTGCACGAACCGCACGAATCATTAATGGTAGGTTCCTCTTCCCATGCAATATGTTGCATCCTCTTGATAGCAGGAATACTGCTCCCTGCTTCGTTTGTCTCGCTGATAAAGAGGAAATCATTTACAAGCCTATACCGGTAATACCAGTATTTTTGTAAATTATTATACCAGCCTTCTGTTGCTCCTGGTCTGTAGTATACTTGGGTAGGGTCAATGAAATTTATATTATTGGGGAAATACATTATGGGTGTTAGTTGAGCACATGTATTTTTATAAGCAAAGAGAAGTGCTAATATGACTATTTTTTTCATTTCGAATAGATTTAATTTAGAATTTTCCACTCCTTTAGTTCCCAAATATTATTGATCGAATCAGTCACAAAACGCATCTTTACAAAGCCAATATCAGTTTTTATAAAGCAACTACTACGGCTATCCCACCCTCCATCACTTGATGCAAAATATCTTTCAACTACACTATCAAAATCCGACCCGTCAATATGATATTTTTCATATATTTTGTATTGCTTCTGATACGGATATGATACACCGCTCGCAATATTAAAAGTCTGGAATAATATTCGCAGGTAACTTCCAGTTAAATTTACATTAAAAGAAAAACTATCCGAACGGCTGCTTCGAATACTTGATACCTGACTTTCTATATAATTAGGTTCATTGCCTATAGCATTTGAAAAAGCGGTAACTGTGAATGTATCATACCTCCCTGTAATGGAATCTTTATATATCCAATAGCTTCCTTTTTTAAAAGTGAAACGCTTTTTCAGTTCCGAACTTATGCGGTCTACTTTATCTTCTTTTTTGCATGCCTCAAACATGCAAAATGCCAAAATAATAATGCAAAATTTTAAAGCGCTCATAAGGCTATTTTTTTGCTTGTTTTTCAAGAGATTCAATCCTTTTTTGTTGTTCAATAACATGGAGTGTAAGTTCTTCAATTTTCTGCAAAAGCTTTGCATCAATCTCAGCCAAATCAATTCCGTCTTTTGCTACTTCAGCAGCAGATGGTATTTCTGGTAGGTGTTTGTTTTTCTTTATGTACTCTTCTACTTTATCCAAAGACATTAAATTATAGCCTTTATTAAATACAAAATCTGCCCATGAGGTTGTACCGTGCGAGGCTACGCGTACATGCTCTGTAAGAATGCCTTTTTCAACATAAAGGAGATAACCCTCAGGAACGCTTCCAGCAGCTATTATATTTTTGCCTATTGCTACTTTGCCGCTATTATAGATGCGCATATCGTTAGTTAAGGTGCCGTGGTAATGGGAAAAAGTAAATCCCATTCCGGAATTGCCCTGTGATACGAAATCAATACCTCCCGGGTTAGTAGGCTCAACAGGAGCATGCATTTGAATATAAGTTCCGTCTGTAGTAGTTGTTCCTGTATTTACCCACAGACCTTTATTTGTAGAAGCACAGTTTATTGCTCTCCATTGCTCTGTTCCGAGTGCAGTACTATATAATTCCAACAATGCACCGTTTACACGCAGGTGTCCCCAATTGTCAACTTCCATTAACTTATTATCAGGGATGGTTGACCCAAAATCATGATGTAGGAATTTGAACCCCGTTCCAGTTGCACCTGCGCTATTTGATACAAATTCCATTGCTCCCGGATTCGCTTCGCCCGGAGCATGCATTTGAATATAAGTACCATCTGTAGTGGTAGTTCCAGTATTTACCCATAAACCTTTGTCTGTAGAAGCACAGTTTATTGCTCTCCATTGCTCAGTTCCGAGTGCCGTACTGTATAATTCCAATAAGGCACCCTTTACCCGAAGGTGACCCCAATTGTCCAAATCCATCAATGAATTATCTGCACTAGATAAGAAATCATGGTGAACAAATGAGAATCCTGTACCAGTTGCAACCGGACTGTTTGCTACGAATTTCATCGCCCCAGGATTGGTTGTTTCATAGGGAGCGTGTATTTGAATATAGGTACCATCTGAAGTAGTTGTTCCTGTATTTAGCCAGAGACCCTTATCTGAAGTGCCACAATTAATTGCTCGCCATTGTTCTGGACCAGGTGCATAAGTAGAACTATGTAAATCCAGAACACCTCCCCTTACAATCAAATGTCCCCAGTTAGTTAAGTCCATTAATGAGTTGTTAGAACCTGATGTAAAATCATGGTGAACAAAATTAAATCCATTTCCAGTAGCACCGGGGCTATTCGATACGAGTCTCATTCCTCCTGGATTACTTGTTTGCTGAGGCGCAAACATTTGAATATAAGTGCCATCCAGGGTTGTAGTCCCCGTATTTAGCCAAAGGCCACTAAATGTTGAGCCGCTGTTGATACTTCGCCAAGGCTCTGTCGATGCGGTCCAAGTGCCGGGAACAAACATGTTCAATAATGTGCCTTTTAGTTTTAAAGAGCCCCCAATTTCGCAATCACCCGTAGTTTCTGTTGTTATATTCGTCCCAGTACCAGGTATCCAAATAGGTTGTCCCTTGGAAACACTACAGATAGCTATTAAGGATAATAAAACTGCTATTTTTTTTCATAAAATAATAATTTTTCTTAAAAGCAAATTTCAAGAAAATTAACTATATTTAACATTTTACATACCGATACTTTATCGCTATTACAGATAAGCTATCTGTTTGTGAAGGACAGAAAAACAAAATCCTACTACCATAAAATTTCAATCGCATGAATCGTAATTCAATTGCCTTGCGCATTAGACAAATTCGCGAATACCGCAATTATACTCAGGCTTTTGTAGCAAGTAAGCTGAACCTTAAGCAAAACACTTATAGCCAAATAGAGAATGGAACTATCGAAGTAAATTACCCCCGTCTTGAAAAAATTGCAGCGATACTAAATTTCCCTATTGAGCAGTTAATGAATCAAGATTTTGAAATCTGGAATTCGACTCCAAATCGCAGTAATCCTGTCTCTGAAGAAAAGAATAATGTTGGAGTTGTACTAATGATACAAGAATTGAAAAATGAAATGCGCTGGCTAAGACAACAAAATGAGGCGTTGTTGCAGGCAATTCAATCGTTAAAGTAGTATTGTAAAACAGAGTTATTGGGCTGAAAAATTTGCCTTAATATTGCAAACAAAATTCAATTTATTGGTGCTATATTCATGCTTTTCTTAGTGCTGCTGTATTTAAGGCAACATCTGCTACAATTGTATTTAGGCTTCAAATCTATCGGGTAAATGGTAAATAGTAATTCAACGAAAAGTAAAGTCACTACGCTTTTTCAGTATTTTCTGATTTGCCTTCCTGCTGTTATCTATTTGGGTTTTGTGATAAAATATTCACAGAATATGCCTCGTCAGGATGACTACGATGCCATACTTGGATTTCTCAATGATTTCAGAAAAGCAGGTAGTTTTTCCGAAAAGTTCGGACTGGTGTTTTCGCAACACAATGAACATCGGATATTTCTATCAAAGTTTACTGCATTAGTAGTCTACAAGCTGGCCGGCGCGGTAAATTTCAGGGTTATAATCTTTATCAATTTTTTTATCCTGCTTTTCGCTTTTTCCTTTTTTGTCACTTTCATTAAAAAACTGGCTGGCAATCTGTGGCATGTTGCTGCTATAATAGCGGGTACCTGTTTCTTCAATATAAATGGATATGAGAATGGCAATTTCGCTATGGCAGGCACGCAGAACTTTGGCGTTATAATGTTGTTTATTGCCGGAATGTTTTTTTACAGCAAGGAGCATATAAAATGGTTGCCGCTTGCAGCACTTTCTCAGGCCGTCTGTGTGTTTACCAGTGGCAATGGTATTATTGCAGCCTTTTTTATCGTGGTGTACTGTATACTCAGCAGAAGTAAGATGGCTATAATCATGTCTGTTGTTACGATGATAATATTTGCTCCGCTTTATTACTATCATTATACCAAGCCTTTGGGCAACTTCTTTTCATCCGACCCTATGCGTTTTTTGCCGTTTTTTGTTCGGGTAACCGGGGCGCATTTTGGCGTTGTGCTGAGTGCTATCGGCGGGCTTTCATTGATGGCATTGTTCCTGTGGCTGGTGCCGTTTAACATCAGGCTGAAATTCGAAAAACCTATGTTGCCATTCTTGTGTCTGTCTGCGTTTGTTTTTAGTTCCTTAATTATATTAGCACTATTCAGAAACGGACTTGGGATAGATAGCGCATCTAGCAGCCGCTATCATGTCTATTCCAATATACTGACAGCAATAGTGTCCATCTTTATTTTGCAGAAAATAAGGGATACAAAACTCCGGCAGGTGGGGCTTGCTGCGCTGATGTGCGGCGTACTCTTCTTTTACCAGCGCAATTTAAAAGAAGGCAAGGGTGGTTTTGAGTACATTTATAACAACATCAGAAGTACCAATTACGACTATCCTGATAAAACAAGGGCGAAAATGCTGGCAGACGAATCGTGCAGGTTAGGGATTTATTGTATTGAAGGAAAGAAAAAGTAGTCGGCTTTTTGTCTGCTGCCAAGTCATCCCCTCAATAGTTGGCAAGTTTTATAAATGATATGTGGATTCTGGGATTTAAATCACTTTTATTTTCGGCGGTGAATTTAATAGCCTTTACATCTTTATTGAAATGTAGGCATCCGGTAGTAAAGTTGATAAACTCAGAGTTATGGGCAATGTATTTATTTACCAGCACTGGTCCTTCCCCAATGGGTCTGATTAATCTGTTAGAGAAAGACTCTTTACCCCCCTCATCAAGATACTGGGTATAACTAATGATAGATGGTCTGTATAATAATTTCTTCAACTTGCCGGCAAGGCTATATTCAGTTTTCACTTTCATGTACACCGCCGCATTGTTGGGAAAATTCAAATTCAGAACGTCTCCGTAGCCTATAACGGTATCAAACAACTTTTCAAAGATTGGATAGATTCCCGGCCCTTTTTTTGCCTTTAGCAGCAGGTAATCATTGTATGCATTTGTAAGCAGGCTATCGCCATTCATAGACACGTGACTTACATACTCATAGTTGAGTCGTAGCACAGCCTTAGTGAGCGATTCGTCCCAGGATGGATATCTATCATCAATAGTCCATGTGGATATCATAACATATTCTGGTCTGTCTTCTTTGAAAAAATGATTTGCATTTAAAGAATCGAGCTTAAAACCGTATGCTGCATAAGACTGAGTTACCGGTCTGGGTTTATAATTGAGATTGTTAAGCTGAGGAATCGCCACGTCTATCGGTATAATATCTATCGTAGATCTGCCCAGCATTGAAATTGTTTCTTTGTTTAATTTCAATTCCTTAGGCAAACTATCAATTTGTTTTGACGACATTCCTGAAAAATAGGTAAGAACTGGTGCGTATGTGCTGTTAGCAAAAAGTCCTTTTTTGTTTACAATATTCTCGTAGTTGTAATCGCAAATTAATAATGCGGAAACGCCTAGTATTTTTGCTAATGCAGTGCGCTCCATACGGAATTCAAACAATGAAAAACTCATAAGTAAAGGCACTACCGCAAAGAAGGTATGAGTATGTCCATCGTCATACCTTATAAAACCATTTTTGTATGTCAGGAAATACATTAAGGCAAATGCAGGGGCAGGGTACAAGTAATTTTGCCATCCGATTTCGCGTATTTTCTGTTTGCTTAGATAAAATAGGACGGCCACAAAAAAAAGGATGAATATCAGAATGGCTGAATAAAGTGTGCTATAACTGCCTATAACAGGCAAAAGCATAGCCTCTTCATAACCAGATATAGCAGGCAGTATATTGCCGATATAATTTGCAAAATCCACATTTACTTTATAGTCTATACTGAAATATGCAGACAGAAATATGGAAACAAAAATTATATATTTTTTTCTATCGGTAAACAGAAGATAGCCGGTAAGTAGCAATAAAAATGCAAACGAAATTATACCGTAATTCACCTTTATAAAGAACGATAAAACACCGGCGACAATGCAAAATATTACTTCGAAATAATTACTAAAGTTGTTTTTTACGTTATAAATGGTAAAAATAAGAAAGACTAAAAATAATGAAACCGAATAGTCTGTCCCCTTATAAAACAATAGGGCTACAAAAAAGATAAAAAACCAAGCCTTATTTGCTAAGAGATATTTTCTGAAAATATAGAAAAACCCTACAAAAAGAAAAAGATCGGCCAAAACCAGGTAAAGATTGTTTACATATTGTGTGTTTCGGGTAGCAACAAACCCTAGAGGGCCATAAGTGAATACAAATTCAGTACCGAATCGTGCACCATTCTTAACTGCAATATTTAATGCCCGCTGCCAGGAGCCATCCAGAGCGGTCGTAATATAATTGGAAAAGGAAAAAGGCAGAGTCAGGGCGGAAAGTATTAAGGCAAGGATAGATACCTGATGTAATTGCCAGAAATTTTTCAACCATGCTACTGCTTTGCTGTCGGGCATTGTTTGGTTATTGTGTAGTTAGTGTGAATTAGAAATGATTCTCAATTCAAACCGCTTCTAAAAAAACGAATTTATGTATATCGTAAACAAGAAACAAAATTCGACCTTCTTTTGTAAACAATATTTTACCTTTGTTGCTATAGTCGAAAAAACGGTTGTGTTTTTCTGAAATTTTAGCTGCGTTATTGTATATAGTATATATTGCCAATTTGAAAACAAATAAATGCTAAGAATAAAACTAATTACCGCTCTTATACATCTGAACGAAAGTTTGATTTTTTATCCCAGACTGAAGCGTTTTTACAAAAATAATATTAAGAAAACCAATCCCGTAATTATAGATGTTGGCTCTAACAAAGGGCAAACTATTGATTTTTTTTTAAGTCACTTTAAGGACTCCGTGATTTATGGTTTTGAGCCTAACCGCGATTTATATCTGGGTCTTTGTGAAAAATATAAGCACAATAAGAATATTACTATTACAAACTGTGGCGTAAGTGACAAAGAAGGTAAACTGCTTTTCAACGAAACCATAATGAGTGAAACGTCTACATTCGAAACACTGAATCTGGACTCAGATTACCTGAAGATGAAATCAAAAGTGCTGGGTGTAAGCCCGGATGGCATCATTAAAAAATCATACGAGGTGGATGTTGTAACCTTGTATTCATTTATTCAAAAAATTAAGATTGAGCATATTGATGTAATTAAAATCGATACCGAAGGGCATGAGTATAAATGTATGCTTGGTTTGTTTGAAAAACCGGGTATCAAAGTTGGATTTATACAACTGGAACAGCACAACAACGACATGCATGCCAATAAAGTAACATCAGATACAATTAACGACCTACTTAACGCAAATAACTACAAACTTTTCACCAGAATAAAACATGGTTTCGGAGATTTTGTTGAGGCAGTGTATGCTTACAATTCATAGAAATGTTTATCGACTATATAAAGAATAGAATAAGCGTCATATTGTCTCTAATGACAATAGTGTTAATTATAACATTGTATTACACCAATGTCGATAAGTTTGCTGTCGATTTGCCAAACCAGGATGACTATATGGCCATCCTAAATTATTTATGCACTTATCATAAAAGTGATTTGGGCGAGAAAATTGCTTTGCTTTTTTCACCGCATAATGAGCATAGATTGCTTTTTTCAAGAATTGTATTTATAATAGAAGACGCCTTGTCTTATCATATTAGTTTCCGTCATTTGATTTTTGTGGATTTCTTTTTGCTGGTTATAATTTATGCCGGCTTGGTTTTATTGATTAAAAGGTTTTTGCCGAACTCATGGCAGTATGCCGCTGTCATATCTGCATTTTGCCTGTTCAATTTGAATAACTATGAAAATGCAGAAAATGTAACGGCAGGTATGTTCAATTATAGCGTGATATTACTTTTGTTACTAAGCATTATCAGTTATTCGAAGGCTGATTATAAATTTATTGTTTTAGGAGTAGTTGCCCAAGTATTCTGTATTTATTCTGGCGGTAATGGTGTGATAGGCGCACTTTTTATTTTTTTGTACACAGCATTTAGTGGGAACAAAATAAAAATGATCGCAAGTGGGATAGTTTTTCTGGTATGTGTACCGTTATACTATCTCAATGCTCCTGACCGGGTGGCGGCGCTGGGTGCCGAAACCACAACGATTATAAAGATTTTCTTGACCGCAATTGGCGGTAGTTTTGGATTGCAATATGCATTGGTTATTGGTGTAATGCTTATAGTTTCCTATATCATTCTTATGCCCATAAGGGGAATATTAAAAATTGAAAAAAATGCATTGCCCCTGATTTGTATAGCAGGTTTTGCTTTTGCTTCGCTGGCGGCTATGTCTTACTTCAGAAGAACGGTTCCAATAGAATTTGCCACCTCCAGTAGATATTTAATATACTCGCATTTGTTTTATGTGATAGCTGTCGTTTTTATGTTTTATAAGGTTGATAAAATGAAATTACATTTGGCTGTAGTTGTTTTTACTGCTATATCATACTTGTTAACTTACAATCCCGGTACGGTTTTGTTTGAAGGCTTCAGAAACACTGTAAAAGGAACTGATTTTTATTTTCCTAATAGAGAGTATGCTAAACAGATTACTGATGAAAGCTGTAAGCTGAAAATCTATTGCATAGAAGAGGCACGCTCTAAAATAAAATAAAAGCCCTCTCTTTTCGTTACTCCAGACACACTATCTGATCAACCCCTTCGGGAGATTGCTGTGAGTTCATAACAATATAGCGAACACTCCCCCCAATGAGTAGGTTGGAATACTTGCCACCGCTTTGCCAGCCGATAATTGAATTTACAAAAAGAAAAAACTTTTTCTTTCACAAATTTCCTTTTATCGGATTAAACTCCTATTTTTCAAAATCTTAATAAAGACTCCCGATATTTTATGATTATAGGTGTATTGAAAGAACAGGCTCCGGAAACACGTGTTTCCCTCGTTCCCGAAGTAGTAACAGCCCTTACAAAATTGAATGTAACAGTCTGGATAGAAGATGGCGCAGGGGTATCGGCGTTTTTCAGTAATGAGGCATATACTGCCGCTGGTGCCGCTATCAAAACTGCTGCAGACATTAATGCAAGTGCTGATGTAGTGCTGACAATACAACCCACCAATGCCGGCAATGCAAAGCAGGGTGCTATAATGATGGGTGTGTATCAGCCATTGTTCAACCCCGGGCAGATGCAGCAATGGGCTACCAAGGGATATACCGTATTCAGTCTGGATACCATACCCCGCACCACCCGTGCACAGTCTATGGATGTGCTGAGCTCTCAGGCAAACATAGCAGGTTACAAAGCTGTGCTGCTCGCAGCGTTCAGCTACTGTAGGTACTTCCCCATGTTTATGACCGCAGCGGGTAGTATACCTCCAGCCAAGGTACTGATATTGGGAGCAGGGGTGGCAGGCTTGCAGGCAATAGCCACCGCCAAAAGGCTGGGAGCTGTGGTAGAGGTGTTTGACACCCGCCCTGCTGTGAAAGAAGAAGTTATGAGTCTGGGTGCCAAGTTTGTAGAAGTAGAGGGTGCTGCCGATGCATCTAAAGCGGGTGGCTATGCAGTAGAGCAGAGCGAAGACTTCCAGAAGCGCCAGCGCGACAAGATACATGAGCATGCACGCAAATCAGATATAATAATAAGCACCGCACAGATACCGGGCCGCAAGGCGCCTATACTTATCACAAAGGCAATGATAGAAGATATGCGTCAGGGTTCTGTAATTATAGATCTTGCCTCTGTAACCGGCGGCAATACCGACCTCACCGAAGACAACAAGACCATCATGCACAATGGTGTGGCCATCATAGGCAACTCTGCTTTGGCTGCAACCGCATCGTCAGATGCCAGCAAGATGTATAGCAAAAACGTACTCAACTTCGCAAAACTAATCATAGACAAAGACGGTGGTGTAAACCTCAACTTCGAAGATGATATAGTGAAGGGTACGGCTATCACACATGGTGGCAAAATAGTGAACGAAAGGGTGCTGGCACTGGGCGGAGTAGTTGCTTAGATACCTGCGCAAGAAACAGCTTTCTACTCTATACTAATGACTTTCTAATAATAACAAACGACTTTATACTTTTCAAAAATGGATGCAATAATCAATTTATTTACCGATTCAGCCACTTACCGGCTAATGACGATTGTGATACTTTCTATATTTCTGGGTATAGAGGTTATATCACGTGTACCATCTGTACTGCACACGCCGCTTATGAGTGGTGCCAATGCCATACATGGAGTGGTAATCATAGGTGCCATCATAGTTATGGGGCAGGCCCATACCGACGATTATCTCGCACTCACTTTGGGTTTCCTTGCGGTTATCCTGGGTACACTGAATGTGGTAGGTGGTTTTGTGGTTACCGACCGCATGCTGGAAATGTTCAGCAAGAAAAAGAAGAAATAAGAAATTCCAAAAGGTAAATTCCAAATTCCAATGGGATTTACCCAAAGCAAAATCATCATTAATCATTCATAATTCCGCATACTAATGGAAAGCATGATACTCCAGTTAAGTTACCTCATTGGCTCTATAACCTTTATTATGGGTTTGAAGATGCTGTCTCACCCCGATACTGCCCGCAAGGGAAACCTTCTGGCAGCCGGCGGTATGACGCTGGCTATATTGGCTACAATCTTCTTGTACCGGGGCGAAAACAATGAGCCCCTGCACAACTACATATGGATATTTGCTGCCCTTGCTATTGGCACGGTAGTTGGTACCATTGCTTCCAAGAAGGTTCAAATGACGGCTATGCCGGAGATGGTAAGCCTCTTCAATGGTATGGGTGGGGCCTGCGCCATGCTTATATCCATAGTAGAGTACCGCCACATTATGGAGAACGTTGCTACACATCCTGTTCAGGCAGGCACTATGACAGTTGTTGTACTAGGTATGCTGATAGGCACGGTTTCCTTTGCCGGTAGTATGATAGCCTGGGGCAAGCTGAACGGCAGTATAAAAGACCGCACAATTCCAGGTGGTCAGGCCATCAATTTTTTACTTTTTGCAGGGCTCATCACGCTGGTTATTATTGTTGTTGGCGGCTTTATGCCCGATATGCCTGCTCTGTTCTATGGTATACTTATTCTGGGAGCTTTGTATGGTATACTGTTTGTAATGCCAATAGGCGGTGCGGATATGCCTGTGGTTATCTCCTTGCTCAACTCCTTTACGGGTGTGGCAGCAGCTTTCGGCGGCTTCCTATACGACAATCCGGTAATGCTTACCGGAGGTATTCTGGTGGGCTCTGCCGGCACTATCCTTACCATACTGATGTGTAAGGCCATGAACCGCTCGCTGAAGAACGTGCTCATTGGCTCGTTTGGTGGTGCCAAGGCTGGCGCTGCGGCTGGCAACAAAGATCAGGGAGCCTTCAAAGAAATTTCGCTAAATGATACCGCTACACTGATGGCTTACGCACAGAAGGTGATTATCATACCCGGCTACGGTCTGGCGGTAGCACAGGCGCAGCATACCTGCCACGAGCTGGAGAAAGTGCTGAATGATAAGGGAGTAGAAGTACTATACGGTATACATCCGGTGGCTGGTCGTATGCCCGGCCATATGAACGTATTGCTGGCAGAGGCAGATGTGCCTTATGAGAAATTGCTGGAAATGGAAGATGCCAATGACCAGATGGGTGGTACAAACGTAGTACTGATATTGGGTGCCAACGACGTGGTGAACCCTGCCGCTAAAGAAGACCCTGCTAGCCCCATATATGGTATGCCAATACTGGAAGTAGAAAAGGCAGACCATGTCATCATCAACAAGCGCAGTATGAAACCCGGCTATGCAGGTATAGAAAACGAACTGTTCTTCCGTCCAAAATCTTCTATGCTGTTTGGCGATGCAAAAAAGGTATTGCAGTCGCTGATTGCAGAGCTCAAGCAAATGTAATTGCTTCTGAAAAAAATGAGAGAATAGCA
The DNA here is from genome assembly GCA_021740995.1 of Taibaiella sp. Taxonomy (GTDB): domain Bacteria; phylum Bacteroidota; class Bacteroidia; order Chitinophagales; family Chitinophagaceae; genus Nemorincola. Next base: position 1,533 of record JAIOYR010000027.1, on the reverse strand, counting down.
GGGTGTCTTCCCTTTTATGCAGCTAATGTGTGGGAAGGGTGTTATAAAATTGAAAACTTTAACTAAATTTATGCCATGGTAAGTAAGAAAAATGGCCTCTTCATAACTGTGATAGGGATATTATCGTTTTTATTTTCGGCTACATACATATCCTCATGCACCAGACCTCTGGAAGAGTTTCCCTATTCATGTGCCGGTATCACCTGCTATAATGGCGGCAAATGCGATAGTGCAAAGTGTATATGCCCGGTAGGATATGAGGGTGCCAACTGCTCTAAAGTAACCATAGAGAAATTTTATGGCAACTGGAATGTAACATCTACTAACATTGGCAGCGACTCAATAAAAAATAAAGGCAAAAAAACTGTTTACAATGTAAGGCTTAGAAACACTGCTACCCTTACTACATTCTTCATAGAGAATTTCGCCAACAACTCCAGTTACAACACCGTATTGTGCAAGATGGACGAAAACAACACTAATAATTTTTCTATCGACACACTGTCTACCCTTACTATGTTTTATCACAACTACCGCATATTGCGTGGTTTTGGGAGAATACATGATAATGACTCAATTACAGCAGAGGTTTGCGTACGCAGTCTGAATAGCACTGTCAACTGGCAGCGCGATACTTTTTTGCTGAAAATGAAGCGTATGTAGGTCTGTCTGATTGCCGATTGTAGAGGGCTGATTCATCATGTTTTTGAATATTCGAAAATTATTTGCAAAACCCGATTTTCTTCTCTACTTTTGCAATCCCTTTTAGTAATACAACAGGGCAAGTTCTTTAATTTTAGCCACTTTAGCTCAGATGGTAGAGCAACTGATTTGTAATCAGTAGGTCGCTGGTTCGATTCCGGCAAGTGGCTCCTTTAAAATCAACAAAGTAAAAAGCAAAGCGTACTATTCATTTTTCTTTTTACTTTTTTATTTTAGATTGGGCACATTCCACAAGCGGCCAACGTGAGCAGACTGTAAATCTGCCGTCTTTCGACTTCGGAGGTTCGAATCCTTCTGTGCCCACATTTTATTTGAAAATGAGATAATGCGCAAATATGCAAATGCTGGTTTTCATTCTTTGACACGTGTTTGTTTGCACATTTATTAATTTGCATATTCGCACATTGAAATAAGCGGGAGTAGCTCAGTTGGTAGAGCGACAGCCTTCCAAGCTGTAGGTCGCGGGTTCGAATCTCGTCTCCCGCTCGCTTTGTAAAAGTTCTTTCTTCAAGCTGCTACAATTCAGCTTTCTTTAATGACAACAATAGCTGTTGTAGCTCAGCGGTAGAGCATCCCGCTGAATAAGCGGGAAGGTCGGTGAAATAAAAGCATAAAATAAGTACACAACAATAGCTGTTGTAGCTCAGCGGTAGAGCACTTCCTTGGTAAGGAAGAGGTCGGCAGTTCAATCCTGCTCAACAGCTCTTCATTTTTCTTTACTCCCTGAGATACAGCATCCCGCATTGGCGGGAAGGTCGGCAGTTCAATCCTGCTCAACAGCTCTTCATTTTTCTTTACTCCCTGAGATAC
>JAIOYR010000026.1 GCA_021740995.1 Taibaiella sp. | reverse complement strand
GCATCATCCAGGCAGCATACACTCACTCCTGAGTTACCTACTTTGCCATATATATCAGGACGATGGTCGGGGTCCTGCCCATAGAGCGTTACGCTGTCAAACGCAGTACTCAACCTCTTTGCAGGCAGTCCACTGGATACGTAGTGAAAACGTTTGTTGGTGCGCTCCGGGCCACCCTCGCCGGCAAACATACGAGCTGGGTCTTCGCCTACGCGCTTAAACGGATATATACCTGCGGCATAAGGAAATTCGCCCGGGAAATTCTCTGCCAGTGCCCACTTCAGTATCTCTCCCCAGGCCTCGAAACGCGGTACAGCCACCTTGGGTATTTGCAGGTGAGATAAAGACTCAGAATGTGTCTGTATCTTCAACACCTTGTCGCGCACTTTATAAGTGTAGAATTCGTCGGTGTAGTTTTTTACTTTATCCTTCCAGCCCCCCAAGAGCACTTTGTTTTTGGGGTCGAGTTCCAGCTCAGTTTTAGCATATACTTCCTGTAGCGATTTTATGAGCCGGTCTTTATCATCCACATCCATATCCTGCAGGGTATCTATGGTCATCTTTATACCATAGAGTCGCTGGGCTACCGCAGCCTGGCTGTTGGCCCATGCATCGTAGCCCCGGTTGTTTTCAGATATCTCGCTGAGGTAGCGGGTGCGGTGTGGCGGAATGATGTAAATCTTCTCGCTCATTTCGCCACTCACCGTAAACTCAGACTTAAGCTGTGCACCTGTCTTTGCAGCTACCAGGTCTATCAGCCTTTTGTACATAGTGTTTGTACCCGGGTCGTTGAACTGTGAGGCAATGGTACCAAATACCGGCATGTCTTCTGACTTCTGCTCAAACAGCTTATGATTACGCTGGTATTGTTTCTTCACATCGCGCAGTGCATCCAGTGCGCCACGCTTGTCAAATTTGTTGATGACTACAATATCCGCAAAGTCGAGCATGTCAATCTTCTCGAGCTGTGTGGCTGCACCATATTCCGGTGTCATTACATACATGCTCATGTCGCAATAGTCTGTTATCTGCGTATCGCTCTGCCCTATACCTGATGTCTCGAGTATAATGAGGTCGTAGTTAGCCGCTTTAAGGATGTTTACTGCATCATGTATGTGCTTTGAAACCGCAAGATTGCTTTGGCGGGTAGCCATAGAGCGCATATACACTCTTTTGTTGCGTATGGCATTCATGCGGATACGGTCGCCCAGCAATGCACCACCTGTTTTGCGCTTAGAGGGGTCTACTGATATGATTCCTATATGCTTGTCTTTAAAGTCGAGCAGAAAACGGCGCACCAGCTCATCTACAAGAGAGCTTTTACCTGCACCACCTGTACCGGTTATGCCCAGCACCGGTGCTTTGGATGCGGCGGCCAGCTCATTAATTTTTTTCAGTGCCGACTGTGTTTCAGGAATATCATAATAGTTCTCTGCTGCTGATATAAGTCTGGCTATTGCTTTTACATCTTTTTGCTCCAGATGTCCGGCTTCACCGTTCAGTTGATTGCCGGTAGGAAAGTCGCAGGTCTGCAGCAGGTCATCTATCATACCTTGCAGACCCATAGCTCTGCCATCATCGGGCGAGTAGATACGGGTGATACCGTATGCCTCCAGTTCTTTTATCTCATCGGGCAGAATCACACCTCCGCCCCCACCAAAAAGCTTTATGTGGCCGCAGCCTGCTTCCTTCAGCAGGTCGTGCATGTACTTGAAGTACTCTACGTGCCCACCCTGATAAGAAGTTATGGCTATACCATTGGCATCTTCCTGTATGGCACAGTCTACCACATCCTGCACACTGCGGTCGTGCCCGAGGTGTATAACCTCAGCACCACTTGCCTGCATGATGCGGCGCATGATATTGATAGATGCATCGTGACCATCGAACAGGGATGCAGCAGTAACCAAACGTACTTTATTTTTGAGAGCGTATGCCATATAATATCAAGTATTTATAAAGGGCTGCAAAGTTACGAAAAGAGGGTGTATGGTGTATGTGCTTATAAAAGGTAGAAACTAGCGGGAAATATATGATTACATGCATTATGAATATATATCAAACATATCCCGGATTTTTAGTTGGTCGCGCAGCGCAACTAACGAATGGCACAGAACCAGCAAAAAGCACTAACTGCCCCTAAATGCCTAACTTTAGCCGCAGCAATACAAGCTAATGAGGTACTTCTTAGTTATATTTATTATACTTATATTGAGTAGAACTGATGTTTCGGGGCAGTTTCGCAGCCGGAACAAGCGCCAATGGCCCAAAACGGAAGGGGAGCTGATGAATAAGTTGCTGGGCACTTTGCAGAACCGGGATACTGCTGCTTACTTCGAGTTGTTTCCTCCGTTTGATACGCTGTGGAGTATGGTGATACGCAATAGTGATAAGGACCCCGAAGCTCAAAGAGAACTGAATAACCTGAAAGAGCGCCCCCAGATACTCATAGAATTTGACCCATTGTATAACCGTGATATCATCGGAAGGTTTTGCCATGTGCTGGCAAAAGGTGAGGACTCCGGAGTGCAGTGGCGCAGTGTAGTGATGGCACGGTACGAGCTGCGCAGACAAGACCCCACCCGCAACCTGATAGGGTATGACAAAATAGCACCCGATAGATTCAGAGGGTATATGTTTGTAAGTGATGCATTTAACAGGGTGACTTATTGCATTACAGTATCTGAAGTACAGAAAATAAAGGGACAATTCTTTGGCGGGCAGGTAATGAATATACTGGAAGCTAAGACTGTAGATGAGTTTCATAAGAAAGAGGCACAAGAACAGGCATACTTTGAATGGTTGGCTGCACATCCGATCGTATTGACGGACAGCGTAAAGACAGACACTACAGCAATTAATGACTCGCTTGCAGCCGTAAACCCACTGCTGATAGAACGCGAAGAAGAAACAGATGATGATGGAGTGCGGCGGGAAGTAGTAGACAGGCGATACTATGAGGGCACTTTGGACAATGAAATCCCAATAAGGTTTTATATACGCCATATGAAACAAATACCTGGCAAACCTCCACAGTATGATGGGTTGTATAAGCTGGGAGATAACAAAAAGTATGTGCGGCTGGAGATATCGAGAAATGACAATGGAAAACTGATAATAGAGGATGAATCGGCAACAGGAACTATGGAATTGACCCTGACCGGACGAACCTATACCGGCACCTGGGCAAATGCAGATGAAAATGGATTTGATGTAACACTGAAACAAACCGGCACTCCGAAAGGGAAGATAGAAATGTTGGATAAAATACTGGACAGGGGCGCTTCGGGAAGAATAGACGAGCGCCAGTTTGAAACAGAGGATAGCATAGACAAGGCCGGAGCGAAAGAAGGAGCGAAAAAAGACGGTGAAAACAAGAAGAAAAAAGACCGTAAGAAGAAAAAGAGAGGGGAATAAATCGATAAGAGAGCGTAGTGTGTGCATAAATACCTATGTTTTTTTGATTTAAAGGGTAATTGATTCTTTTCCGGCGAAAATTTTCTTAGATTTGATTCTTATTTCTAAAAATTACTCATAGAATGAAGTCATTTTTACTGACCACTGCCATGCTTATGGCGTTTGTGGGTGTTACATTCGCCCAAAACCTTCCCCCGGAATTCAGGTGGGAAATAGGCGTAAATGGCGGCTATAGCGGTATTACAAGACCAGTGGGACCTCCGGCGGTATACACCGGCACCCGCTCAAATGTTGTAAAGGATTATTCATTGCGTGCCAGCTTTTACTTCAACTCCCGCTGGATGATGTCACTGGATCTGGGCAACAGACGCTGGGAGACCTTTGGTCAATGGAAACTCAATGACAAATTTGGGGTGGCATTGAATCCGGTAGATGTAAAGTTTTTGCTGGCTGACCATGCGCTCACACAGACCATACAGATGAACCATGTAATACCTTTCTATACTCAGTTTCGCAACTTCAATCGTGCCAATCTCTACTTTGGGGTATGTGCAGGTATGGTACAAACACTCAATGATGGTTCCAGACAGTATAGCAAGTATTCATCGGCTACAGATTCGGGGTACACATACGTGTCAGGTCATCATTACAATGCAGGACTGGGCTATACCCTGGGCTTACAGACCGGTTTTATATACTACATAGTGCCCCGCCTGGGTGTAACTGCCGAACTGGCAATGCGCTATGTGAATGTAAAAACAAATGACCAAAACTATACAGCTCCAATCGCTAAATACCATTTGATGCACTTCCCGCAGACAGTGGGTATCAGGTATAGGTTGTATTAATATTGATTTCAGAATTTTCGGATCCCTTTGCTGTAAAAGCGAGGGGATTTTTTATGGTACAGGTTTCACCGCGGAGACGTTTATACGAATTTGACATTGAGTTTACAGCACTTGCTTCACTAATCTCTATTGTCTGCCCATGTTACCCTACTTTTCTTTTTGCTTCGCCAAAAAGAAAAGTAGCAAAAGAAAAAGGCGATTTTTTGCCAAAGGCTCCGCCGGCAAAAAAATAGCTATACGCTGTTTTCTAAAGCTATATTCAGCTAAATGGCGCTGGCTTTATGCCTATCGCTTACTTCTATTTCAAGGCATCAATAGCTTTGAGCTTTCTGCTTCGTTTATTAGCGTCGTCAACTGCATCTACGGCATAAAGAAGGCGCCATCATATGCTCTGCGACATAACCTCTATCATCAAACAGAAACCTATTTTTAATTCATTTTGTTTGTGCTGACATATATGTAGAGACATGTTTTTAAGGTGTATCAAGAATTAGAGTGGCAAATAGCACTCAATATATAGCTGACTTTTTTTGGAAGCGATACTACTCGCTTTTGTCTTTCTTAATTATGTCTACCAGGTCTTGCTCTATGCTTTTATTTACTGTTTCGGTAATTCTGCCTGCTTCTTTCCCGGAATCTGATAGCAATACAATAGTGGGCAGTAAGGACACCTTGTATTTGCGTATCAGCTTTTTGCCGGCTTTGGTGGTTGTGGTTTTATCTCTGTCCATACCTACCGTCATCAGGTTTTCGTAGCTGAGATTGATGGCTTGGAGTGTTTTGTAAAATTTGGGCAGTAGATCTTTTGAATCGCCGCACCAGGTGCCCAGAAATATCAATACTTTATAGCTGCCCAGGTGCGCCTTGAGATAGGCGGCAGCTTCAGCGTCGGGCTTGTACTCATCCATGCCCCGGGGCAGCCAGGAAAAAGTGGGCTCCTGCTCCATCTCCCTATATGAGAAAATACCCTTGTATACTACCGACTCGTTTTTAGGGTCCTTTGATGTCTGGTAGTCTGCCGTTTTGTATTCTATGGCTTGCGCCATTGTGTCTTGTGCTTCCATGGGTGTGGGTTTGTAACGTGCGGGGGGTATCTGGGCAGTGGCAGTGAGTTGGGTGATTAAGGCTATGAATATAAGAAGCAAGAATTTATGTAGTGTCATATTGAATTTCTTAAGGGGTGCAAAGGTGATGTAGGATTTAAACGCAGAGGCGCAAAGTGTATGTGATTAAACATGATTTTTTACAATTGTAAAGTTAGCGAAGCAATAGGTTGCAGGATTCTTGCGCAAGAATTTTATTTTTTGGGTGTTTTTATTGATAATCAACAAGTTGACTCGAAATTCTTGCGCAAAAGTTGCGCAGTCGCCGGGATTTGCGCAATTCTGTAACATACGATAAACCAAAACACCTCATACACCTTATAATCTCCGACCGGAAAAATTACTTTCCGACTATTTCCGACTTTTTTAGGGGTCGGAAAAGTAGTGAAAAGCAATGTGGCAAATGGTTTCGGGCATTTTTCGGCGTATATTTTCCGGTTGGTGTTTCTACACTAAGCCGGAATCAATTTAGAGACCTGTGCAGTTTTATACCACAAAAACCGAGCCAAAAAATGGGTAATTCGTTAAGAGGGTAATTGGTTAAGTAGGTAATTGGTTAAAGGGTTAAAAGGGTGGCTTAGGATTTGTACATTTTAACCTTCGCTTCGAGCTCACTTAGGCTGAGTGGAATAATTTTGCCTTGTTCATATTCTTCAATACGCTTTTCTATTTCGAGTTCAAAAGCAGTTTCATGTTTACTTTCTTTCTCCTGTACATCCAGCATAGCCAATATCATCTTTACAGTGGTATCATCGGCACGGTCTATACCCTGCTTTGCTTTTTTTCTGATTTCCTTGTCAGCTATAATATTCATAGATAAGTATGATGGTATACAAATTTAGTAAAAAATCAATGAACCTTATTATTGACATCTATCTTTCTATGCCACTTCACGGACTTGTCTTCATTATAGCGAGTTTGCCATTGCTGCCGGCAAGAAACATACTGTTATGGTCACTGCTGGGTTTGATAAAATGGAAGCCTTTTTCGTCCGAAAGGGGCTGCCATACCCTCATTAACTATATCCTAAACCGAACAAAAATTCAAAACTTACTGCTGCAATACAAGTAAAAAAATAAAGGCGTAAATTTGTTTTAAAGATTAGGCATGGTACTGGTATTAAACAAGGGTGCAAGCAAAAAAGAAATAGACCAACTAAATAAGGAATTGCTACAGTTGCCATCCCGCAAAAAACTGGATGCAAAAAAATATTGTGGTGTATTGAAGCTAAAAGAAGACCCTTTGACTATTCAAAAAAAACTAAGGGATGAATGGGAATAAAATAGTTCTGGACACAAATATTATTCTATACTTACTGGCTGGCGATGAAACTGTCTCCGCTTTTCTTCAGAATAAGGAAGGTTATGTATCCGTAATTACTGAAATGGAGTTAATAGGCTATCCCGACATCACTACTAAAGAACTAAAACAAATTAAATCCTTTCTGGAAGACTGTACTATTATAGATATAAACGAAGAAATAAAAGATACCTACGTTGCTATTCGTAAGAAATACCGCCAAAAACTGGGGGATGCAATAACAACAGCAACGGCTATTTATCTCGATATTCCGCTAATGACCGCTGATAAAGGTTTCAACAAAATAACCGAACTGCAACTAACCTCCTACCTGCCTTAGGAACGTTGACAAAATAACCTGGATAACCTGACTTGTACTTTTCCATGTTTTTTTAAACCGAATTCCACCAGTTTCACTGATGACTATTTCAATTCAAGCCCTCAGGGCTTGCTCAATTTAATGACATTGGGCATTCAGCTTTCTATACCCACCTCACGGACTTGTCTTCATTATGGCGAGTTTGCCATTACTGCCGGCAAGAAACATACCGTTATGGTCACTGCTGGGTTTGATAACATGAAAGCCTTTTTCGTCTGATAGGGGTTTCCAGTTAATGCCGCCATCGGTAGAGATGTCTATACCCGTGGGGCCTACGGCAAACATTGCTCTTACGCGGTCGCGCTTGGCGTGATCGCTTATAGCAGCAATGCACTCGCGATAGCCTCGTGTGGTCTGCTCTGGCGCCAGCCATTTCTTTCCTTTATTCGGAGAATAGAAGAAGTTGGCCGTCTGCACCGTATCGTGCTTGTAGTCGCCGCCAGCTATGAGCCAGTGCCATACCGAGTGCCAGGGCATAAAAGAATAGATGCCGGTGCTGTTAGCACCACCCAGCATAGGGGTAGGTATGGTACGCCATCGCCGCCCTCTGTTGCGGGAGAGCAACAACTTCGATGTTTTGCCGCCCGTAGCTATGACTACAGTCCAGTTCATAAGGCAGCGGATGCTGGTGCCGCTTGCGGCAAACGAGGCTTCACCTTCATTCATTTTCGGGCTGTTCCATTTCCAGCGTTCCTTCCAGGTCCGGCCGCCGTTGCGTGTATAGAGCAGCAGTGGACGACCATTGATAGGGTCGCCGTGCATGATACCGCACCTATCGTTCCAGAAGTCTGCACCATCTATAAAAGCAGCACTATCGGTATTCTTATACACGAGCTGCCAATTGGCTCCACCATCGCTGGTACGCAGTATGTAAGCAGGGCTGCCAGCATTTGCAATGACTGCATTGTTGGCATCAAGCGCATATATAGTGCGGAAATCGCACTTTTCGTAGCCGGGGACCTGAAGGAATGTCCAGTCGCTGCCTCCGTTAATAGATCGACCAACGCAGCCTTTGCTGCCGGTTACCCATACAGCATTGCCAGCCACAGACAGCCCACGAAACGAGGCATCGGTTTTGGTATCTACATATTGCAATGAGCACATCTGAGCAATAGAGGTGAAAGGTATAAGCAACAAAAAGAAGGTAAGAATCGAGCGGTGCATGATGTAAATTAATGAATGTGTGGTGGATATTTATTGCAAAGCGAACCTTGTAGTCTGCTCGTGTTACCCTACTTTTCTTTTTGCTTCGCCAAAAAGAAAAGTAGCAAAAGAAAAAGGCGATTTTTTGCCAAAGGCTCCGCCGGCAAAAAAATAGCTATACACTGATATCTAAAGCTCTATTCAGCTACATGGCGCGGACTTTCTGCCTATCGCTAACTTCTATTTCAAGACATCAATTTGATGAAGCTTTAGGTTTCGTTTATTAGCGTCGGCAACCTCATCTACGGCATAAAGAAGGCGCCATCAAATGCTCTGCAACGTAGCCTCTTTCATCAAATATAATCCTGCAATAAATGTATTATCATAGTATAAGCGACATTTTTCCCTGCATCAAAATTACGATCAGACTTCTTTGCAGTTAAGAAAAGTGGGTGCCTGGGCTAAAAAAGATGAAGCTAATTTTTGATGAACTTCTTTACAGATGTACCATTAATCTTCACAAAGTATAGGCCTGATATCAGGCTTTCGAGATTTATGTGTACCTGCCTGTTGTCTGATACCTGGTAGTACACTGTTTGCCCCACAGTGTTCGTAATAGCAATACTAGAAATCTTAAAAGCGGCATCGATAGTGACTTCTGAAAGAGCAGGATTAGGGTAAATATTTATTTGGTCTGACTGATCCAAATAAGCATCGGCAATTCGAGTAGGACTGCAATTACGACGACCATTAGATGACAATACATCAATGCCATTGGCCGCAGGGGATCCATCCACAAAGGAGGATGAAACAAGACCTACACCGGATTTATATACCGATTTAGACCCATACCCGACACCTAACCCGCCTACCTGAAAAACACGGGCTTTCTGTGAATATGAGGGACCGGGCAAACAGTAACTGCTGTCAAAAGGAAAATAAAAAGTATAACGGTCGCTCCAATGATAACAATCCTCCGGCATAAAAGAAGTATCTGATATCGTAAATACTGCATCTGAAAACGTGTGCGCCACACTGTGTGACACGGTACCTGACGCCGGAAAGTGCGTGTATGAAGATTGAATACCCCTCAGGTAATAATCGGTAGCGTTTGCCAACACTGTTTTACTCATAACCGTATCGCGTATATAGTTATACACCCAATGAGGGAAACCTGCGCCAGTTTCTAATCTGCTTTCCCGAATAAGCATGGCATCTCCGATATTCCAATTATGTAATTGCTGGTCATTAGGAGGGATAAAGTTCACCAATTTGAATATTGCGTTATACCCATTAGGCACCGCGCCTACGCCAGGCAAGGTAGTAATGGTTTCAATATTACATAACGACCGGTCCAGATAAAAGTCAAGACCTACCCTATATACAGAATCGGGTTTATGGTAGGGAAATGTATACAGGTCAAACACCTGAACAAACCCATGTTCTTTGCTCAGAATAATTTCAAACCCGTTCAAAGGATCCGTAGTAACAATACCAGCACTGTTATAAGCAGAAACAGATATTGTCTTTATAGAGTCTGATGACGACAAAACGGTCATTGTATCTTCATCTAAAACTGTGGCCATGTAATAGATGTTGCTGGAATCTGTATAAAAAACCCAGTTGTCGCCTGTGTGAGCGAGTGATTTTATAACTACTGAATCGCCCCATAAATTGTCAAAGAGAAATGTGCCATTGTTTTTTTGCAGCACGTTGCCTCCTAACCAACTTCCCCCAGTTGAGTCGAGCACTAAAGGATCAGTGTAAAGTATCGTTTCGTAAGAGCCACGGGGCGTATGAAATGGATAATAAAAAATACTATCGCCGGAAGCTTTCGTGGAATCAATTCTTATTCCCCGCAGATAGCCGTTATTGTTTACATAGTATCTTTTAACACCGGGCTGCAGACATTGAAAATTCTGAGCAGAGCAGGCGAAGGAATGTAAAAAGAGTATAAGAAGCAATAAATTTCTGGACATAGCATACTTATACAGTAAATGTACGGAAAAATTAAATTCCATAACTCTGCGTGTTTTCTGTGTAAGCCCAAGGGACGACTATTTGGCTGGCAGCTAATTCTCAGTATGTCATGGTTCGGTGGGGCTCTCCATGACAGGAACAACAATTTGGCTAATAGTCCTGTATACTCGTGAAACACTGCGTATAATGAGTGTTTTCACGGAGGGTTAAGGGCAATAAGTATGTAAATAGAATTTGCTTTTGTGTAAGGAAGAGGATGGGGCAAATAATCAACTTTACATCTAATGAAATTGCGTGGCTGATGTGTGGTGCAAATCTCATCGGTCCGGAATTTTTTAATACACAAGCATAATGCCGGAAGTAAGGAAAGAGGGTGTGATATTGGTAAAGACAGAACTGGGGTTTGAGAATGAAGGTGTACTGAATCCCGCGGCTATAGATGACGGCGAATACATACACTTGTTTTACAGAGCGGTGCGCAAAGGCAATTACTCGAGCATAGGCTACTGCAAACTAAAGGGTCCTTTGCAGGTCCAAGAACGAGGGAGTTCGCCGATTCTTTCTCCGGAGTTTGCTTACGAATCTCATGGCATAGAAGATCCCCGTATAGTGCAGATAGACGATCTGTACTATCTCTCTTATACGGCTTACGATGGCACTAATGCATTGGGTGCGCTGGCTACATCAACAAATCTCATACATTTTGAGAAAAAAGGTATTATAGTGCCGCAGATAGGTTATGCGGCATTTTGCCAATTGGTGAAACCTGCGTGTGAGGTGAATGAAAAATACCTGAGATACAATGAAAATGGCAGACTGAGTGAGAAAAACGGAGTGAAAGTGCTGATGTGGGATAAGAATGTGGTATTTTTTCCGGGCAGAATAAATGGAAAAATATACTTCATCCACAGAATAAAACCGGATATACAAATTGTATCAGTAAATGAGTTGTCTGAGCTCACACCCGAATTCTGGAACAACTACTTCCGCCACTTTGATGAGCACATATTGATGACAGCAAAATATGCCCATGAAGTGAGCTATATAGGCGGTGGATGCCCGCCAATAAAAACCGATGAGGGGTGGCTGTTGATTTACCATGGTGTGCATGACACAATAGATGGCTTCGTCTACTCTGCATGTGCCGCACTGCTGGATCCGGAAGACCCCACTAAAGAAATAGCAAGATTACCCTATCCACTTTTTCAGCCCGACCAAAGATGGGAGGTTACAGGCGAGGTGAATAATGTATGCTTCCCTACCGGGGCAGTAGTACATGACGATACTCTCTACATCTATTATGGGGCTGCAGATGAGCAAATAGCCTGTGCATCAGTAAGCCTGAAGGAACTGATAAGCGAATTGTTGATAAACAGACTGTGATATGAATATTAATGTACTGAATTCGAAAAATAGAAGACAAGCTGGATTATGGAAGAATGTTTCCGGCGCCATAGACAGCAATAACCGTGCAAGAAACGTGCTGCCCGAAATATTGTTCGTCACCACGTATCCACCCCGAGAATGTGGTATAGCAACCTATTCGCGCGACCTGATAGCAGCGCTCAATAACAAATTCAACAACGCATTCCGCATTACTGTGTGTGCCATAGAATCTGAGACGGAACAGTTTTTCTATCCGGATGATGTAAAATACACGCTTAACACAGATGATGCCAGCTCATTTGATAAAATAGCTCAAAACATAAACAACGATGCTGCTATCAGAATAGTATTGATACAACATGAGTTCGGGCTATACAAGAATAACGAAAAGAAATTCAGGGCATTTCTGGACACAGTAAGCAAGCCGGTAATAATGGTTTTCCATACAATTTTGCCCCATCCGAATGAGCTGCTACTGAGCTCTGTAACGCAAATAGCGGAGGCTGCACAATGTATCATTGTGATGACGAATTCGTCGGCAGAGATACTGGCTACAGACTATGATATTTCACCGGATAAGATTGCTGTAATACCCCATGGAACCCATCTGGTACCACATGCCGACAAAAACACGCTGAAAGAAAAGTACCAGATGAGCGGCAGAAACGTGCTTGCCACGTTTGGTTTGCTAAGTGCCGGCAAGAGCATAGAAACCACACTGGATGCACTACCAGCCATAGTGGAGAAAGATGAAACAGTACTTTTTCTGATAATAGGCAAGACACACCCCACTATAGTAAAGCATGATGGTGAAGCCTACCGGGAAATGCTGCTGGCAAAGGTAAACGAGCTGGGAATAGGAGACAATGTGCGGTTTATAAATGAGTTTTTGCCGCTACCTGCATTGCTTGAATATCTGCAGCTTACTGATATATATCTGTTTACCTCCAAAGACCCTCATCAGGCAGTGAGCGGAACATTTGCATACGCCCTAAGCTGCGGCTGCCCGGTGATATCTACACCTATACCCCATGCGCGCGAAGTGCTGGGAGCAGACACGGGAATAATCATCGACTTCAACAATCCCACACAATTGGCCGAAGTAGTAAACAGCCTGATGGGTGACGAGCAAAGGCGCAGGAATATGGTATCAAACGGTCTGCACCGCGTGGCATCTACCGCGTGGGAGAATGCCGCAATAGCACATGCACTATTGTTTGAAAAAAACAGCATTGTACCAATAGTACTCAACTATAGTATACCGGAAATAAAATTTGACCACATTCGGAAAATGACCACCGATTTTGGGATGATTCAGTTTTCAAAGCTGAATGAGCCGGATATAGAATCGGGGTATACGCTGGACGATAATGCACGGGCCATGATAGCCATGTGCCAGCACTATGAACTTACAAAAGACGAGGAATGTATCACGTACATAGGCACTTACCTCAACTTTATAAAGTACTGTCAGCAGCGAAACGGGCATTTCAAAAACTATGTAAATGTGACCCTGCAATATACTTTACAAAATGACCATTCAAATCTTGCCGACTCGAATGGCAGGGCTATCTGGGCACTGGGCTATCTGGTATCACTGGTAGATGTATTGCCTGCCGATATGGTGCTGGAAGCAGACATAATGATTCATAAGGCGGTGGTGAATATAGAACGGATACACGCTACACGTGCTATGGCATTTGTAGTAAAGGGGCTACACTATTACAATATGAGCAGAGAGGATGCATCCTTCACTGAGGTGATAAAACTACTGGCGGACAGAATGGTGCAGATGTACAAACACGAGGCAAGCGCAGAATGGAACTGGTATGAAAGCTACCTTACCTACGGCAACAGTCTGCTGCCCGAAGCAATGCTGTGTGCATGGCTGGCCACCGGCAACAGCGAATACAAAACTATAGCGAAGTCGTCATTTGATTTTCTTTTGTCCAGAACCTTTAGCGGCAATACGCTGAAAGCCATCTCTAATAAATGCTGGCTAACAAGAGATTGTGAATACAAACTGCTGCCAGAGGGTGGAGAGCAACCTATAGAAATCGCCTATACCATTCTTGCTTTAGACAAATTTACTCAGGTGTTTGGCAGGCGAGTATATGCAGACAAGCTACAAAACGCTTTTAGCTGGTTTCTGGGCAACAACCATTTGCACCAAATAATATACAACCCCTGCACTGGTGGCTGCTACGACGGGCTTGAGGAGTCTTATGTAAATCTGAATCAAGGTGCGGAGTCTACACTGAGCTATATGATATCGCGCCTGATAGTAGAAAAAAACAACACTACAGCAAGGGTGCAATACCAGGACAGAGAAACGAGCAATATAGCAGTGCTGGAGCCGGAGTATAGCTGAGTGGGCGGGTGTGCTTTGTTATGCATGTTTCAAACCAACTGGGGTATGTGCGGCATGGAGAACATAGCACTTTCTGCAGGAATAAAACACTGGTGCTTTAGTGTTGCAAACGGAAACAGGAATGATTATTGTTCGGTAATTACTCATCAACTTCCGGGGCTTTTTATTTAATTTGGTGTTGACAAAAGGAATTGAGTCAACTCCACTTCAACGATATTTATGACTAGCCAAACATCTATGAGCCAAGCTGCCAATGAGTCTTTATCTGCTACCACAAAAGAGTACGAGGTAAAGAACATGTCGAACTGGAGCGCTTTTATATTTGTATTGGCGGCACCAGTTTCAATGCTGTTCGCCATGTTAATAGGATCAAGGCTACACAGTGCAGTAGCCTTTATTGTTGCGGTAGCGACAATGGCTGGCATAATGATATACCTGTTCCGGTATTTACAACAAAAGATACTGGTAACTGTAGGGCAGGGCGCAATACGCATTCGGTACTTGCATAGTCCGTTTTTTGTGCAGGCATCAGATATGGATATTGTACCGGAAGATGTAGCATCTTACAAATTTGACAATTTCAGCGGCGCCCGCTTTACACTTTATCTGAAAGACGGGCGACGTTTCAGGGCGGCTGTAGGAAACATAGGAAAAACGGAAGCTATAGTGCAGATGGCTGACCACATTACAACCCTATTCACCGACAAACAATACTCTCGGGCAAGTAAAGGAGCGCAACCCCACCGCCGTAAAACATATGCAGAAGGCACTACGGGCCTGGTATTGGCTATGGTAGCAATTGCCGGAATGATTGCAATGGGTGTTGGCATTGTCTTTTTCCCTCAAAATCATAAAACCAGTGATACGGTACGTGGCATAGGCGTTATGTTCACCTGCCTGGCCTTTGTATTATATGTCTTTAACTTGCGGCGGAAGGCACGGGAGGAGAAGGACAAAGAACAAGAATGATGGCAGCCAGTTTTTGTAAAGGAACTATTGGCTTTACAGAAATTATTGGGATTATTAGTAGTAATGGAAAGAAACGGAGAATACTTTCCGTATCTCTGCTGGAGAGCTTTTGAACTATCCTCACTAACCTTGTCGACCCCTTGATTTTGTCCACAAAGAATAATCATCAGTCAAAAAATTTACCGCTACACTAAGCACATATATAATGTCTTCTTACTTTTTTTATTGGCTTATAGTCCATTGTGATGATGAAGCAGGTTATTAGTTCGTAATTTTACATAAAGTACAAACCATGAAAGTCATGTCCATAATCGTTGTAATTGCGATCGTATTATTCACTTTATTCGCCTATATGTCGTATGCATCAAATAAAAAAGTAGAGAGGCAGAAATATGACCTTGTAAAGAGTGAAAATGGTTTTGAAATCCGTTTCTATCCCAAAGCAATAATGGCATCCGTGTCTTCCGTTAAAAACGGTAATGAAAAGGATGCGAACCAAAATTTCAGGCGACTAGCCGGCTACATATTTGGTGGCAACAAAGAGGATCAGAAAATAGCAATGACGGCACCCGTTTATATGGAAAGGGATGCAGCCGCAAACAAGATGAGTTTCGTATTACCATCTGGCTATAATATGAATGATCTGCCGCACCCCAATGACTCCACTATAACACTGCATTACTCTGATGAAAGACATTATGCCGCTCTAAAGTTCGGTGGATTTGCCAGCGACGATAAAATAGCCAGAAAAGAAAATGAGCTGAAGGAACTACTAAAGAATTCAGGCTATGAAGTGGTAGGTAATTTCAACTACCTTGGGTACAACGCACCCTGGGATGTTATCAACAGGGAGAACGAAATCATTGTAAAGATTAAGTACAATGAAGTGAAATAATGGTGCAATTAAATAACAATTCGAATTAAGTGTCTAAGGATTGGCTAGCCCCCATCTGGTCGAAGTCCCGCTTCGTCCTGCCTCACACAAGCGTCCCGCTCGCGAACAAAAAGCAGTGCACCCGCTCTCGCTCTGATTCCTCGCTTTTCATATGCCAAAGTCTCAGGGACAGAATACACAAATAGTCGAGGCGATTGGACAACTTTCGAGCATTTTTATCCATGACTAACTTGCTTTGCAGGCGCTTTGGGGGATTATTTAGGAAGTAAATACAACCACAAGTAGGAACTTGCAATTACTTATCAGGATTGGCTTGATAACTTTCAAACTACCCCTGACCGTATTCCTTACTTAGGTCAATAGGATAATGCCCATAGATACTTTTTTGTACCAAGTCCACCACGACTACAACAAAAACGTTAGGTGCTCCTGTAGGTAGTAAAACGTGATCAAACGTTACAGAATCGTTTCGATACACATATTCAACAATGTTGTCGTCATACACAACTTTAGGTAAGGATCCTATATTCACCAACTGTGCGGCGTATTCCCAAATATCAACTGCTGCATCGACAATTTCAGTCACGTCTACCATTCCTGACATTGTCGACTTAAACTCTTCCCTACTCAGCTGATTGGTGCGCATAAGATACAAAGCAAATCAAATATGGTGGTCTTAGCAAATTAGATATACAGAGCTTAGCGTATTCAAACCTCCAAAATAGAAAATTTGGGCAATTACAGGCAAAAATGGAAATAAACTAGACAACTATAAGTAAAGAGCGGGAACGAGTGCGAGAGCGGGCCTCCTTCGCTGAAAAAGCTACGGCGACCAAAGAGGGAAAAGAAAAAACGGAAGCGAAAAGGCAGGTAGTTTACGAACCTTTTATCCAAAATCTCCTTACATACAATCGGCGGTCATGAAACTGCCAACCACCACGACGCGATTCAAAGAATATGCCGATCGGGATGGATGATGTTGGGAGATTGGACAACTTTCGGACTTACTCTGTCATTCATCACACTTCAATGCAGGTCATCACACTTCAATGCAGGGTTGAAATAGGACACATCTGTTCCGAAGCAACCCGAGGTTGTAACCACCCCACGATTGAACATAATATGAGCAAAATACCTTTCGTTCTTACCAAAATTTACAGATTGAAACTTACCTGCCTTTATTTGCCCAACAATCGAATCGGTATTTAAGTGCTTTTGGAAAGTGGTTAGTTTTTGCATTGAATATTCATTATAACCTATATTCCACAAAGCACTGTCTTTCGAGAACTCAAAATATCGTTTAAATTGTTCCTTGCAATCTAAACCTTTAAGTTGTCCTGTTTCGCGCCAAATTGCTGCTTCAAGTAAATTTAGTGTTACACAAATATCCTTCAACTCCCCTGTTTTTAAATTTTTTACTTTCACTACGACATAATCTTGCGACGTAGAACCACCTTTTTCGCAAGCGCAGCAAAACATTTTGTGTTTTATTGCATCAGTGACCTCATTTGTCGGGCAGAAGGAGGCAAATATTAGAAGAATAGCAACAGCACTTGTAAACTTCAACATTGCAAAGGGATTTACCGAAAGTTAAGCTTTGATGCGTAGATGCACGTAAAAAATCGTAAAAAAACAAACAAATAAGTGAACAAAAATGCAAGAAGGTGCAAGTTTGTTCACTTTCGTTAACTAAGCCAGCTGGACAGGATTCGAACGCGTCTATTTTCCTTTGTTACTTTTTTTAGTAGCAGTATTCCCTTTTTTAATTTCCTGGATATCCAAAAGGTCTTTTTTTCTGCCGGTGGCTTGCTTGTTCTTAATAAAATCTCCAAATCCGATGTAAGGGACTTTCAGATCTTCCAATTCAATCTCCTGCACTCCTTTGTAAGCATCTTCAAAATCTACTCCGTCTATACTATTCAGAATATCTATTCTAAGCGGAGGACGCCCAATTTGGGATATAAACCCTTCTTTCAAAAAATCTTCTTTGACAAACCCCAATGATGCTAACCCAAAATCCTTAATAGCCTTTAGCAGCCTTGTGGCATTTTGCTCTGAAATTCCGATCCATATATCAATGTCGCCAGTATAACGCGGCTTACCATGAAATGCAAGCGCATAGCCACCTACTATCATGTACTTTACACGATGCTTGTTAAGGAGACTAATAAACTCTTCGAAATCCTTAGCGAGTATCATATATGCTTCAATCTCTTTTTGCTGACCATAGTTTTATCAATACACTCACCATCCGCAAGGGACTGTAACACTAAAAAAGTGACGGCAGCCAATCGTTCCTGTGCTGGCCTTGTTAACCAATATTGAATGTCTTCTTTTGCTTCATCTATTTTATTTAGCATCCCTTTTGCGACTACAGGTACTAACTTAAAATTAGGGGCAGCAGCATTTTCCTTCATGAGATAGATTTACTTCAAAAATACACCATATAAATTAAAAAAGCCCAGCATTGCTGTTGAGCGTCATTTTTAAGTTGGAATGATGAAATTGGCTTTTTAGGGCGGGAACAGTGAAAGAGTGGGCCTCCTTCGCTGAAAAGCTACGGCGGCCGATGAGGGAAAAGAAAAAAATAGAGCGGGAAACAGTGCGAGAGCGGGTCTCCTTCGCTGAAAAAGCTGCGGCGGCCGATGGGGGGAAAGAAAAAACCAACGCAAAAAGCGTTGGTTTTTTCTTTTGTCGGGGAGACAGGATTCGAACCTGCGACCCCCTGGTCCCAAACCAGGTGCGCTACCGGCCTGCGCTACTCCCCGTTACCTTGTAACACTCGAACTGCTTGCTGCCGACTGCAAGCTGCCCCTTAAAATACTGGCGGTGAGGGCGGGATTCGAACCCGCGGTACACTTTTACAGCGCACGCCAGTTTAGCAAACTAGTGGATTCGGCCTCTCTCCCACCTCACCTATACTTGGCCTGTTTACTCTTCCTCTTTTTCTAAAGGACTGCAAAGATAAACTAATTGCGCAAACAAGCAAATCAAAAATTATCATTCTCGTCCTGACCACAAAAATTTAAAAAATCAACCACCTGCCTGCGGCAGGCAGGCAAAGACCACAAAGCTACACTAAGAACTTATGCTGTTTTGAAGGACACAAGGGAATGTTGCCTACTATTCAGGATACATTCCCACATTTTCACATTAATCACATTTCCACTAGGCACTTGCCATCTGCACCTTCTGCTGTATCTCCATCAGGTTTTCTTTGTACTCGGTATCTGTTGCCATCAGGTTTTCTACCGTCTGGCAGGAGTGTATTACCGTAGTATGGTCAAAGCCGCCAAAATGGTCGCCAATGGTCTTAAGGGACTGCTTGGTGAATTTCTTGGCAAAATACATGGTTATCTGCCTTGCCAGCACCACTTCCCGCTTGCGGGTCTTGGTGAGCAGCCTATCGTAAGACACATGATAGTATTCGCATACCATCTTCTGTATGTTCTCTATGGTCATTTCCCTTGCCGCCGTCTTCACAAAATTCTTCATTACCCTTTTGGCAAGGTCAAGGTCTATTTCTTTCTTATTGAGGGTAGACTGTGCCAGCAACGCTATGAGCGCTCCTTCCAGTTCCCGAACATTGCTCTGTATATTGTATGCCACATAGCGCACTACCTCATCGGGTATATCCAGCCCTTCCTGGCGCATCTTCACACGTAGTATAGCCTGGCGGGTCTCAAAATCAGGCGCCTGTATATCGGCATTGAGCCCCCATCTGAACCTGCTGAGCAGGCGCTCCTGCATACCTTCCAGGTCGCGGGGTGCGGTGTCGCTGGTGAGTATTATCTGCTTTCCGTTCTGGTGCAGGTGATTGAATATGGCAAAAAATACGTCCTGTGTCTTTATAGCGGATACAAACAGGTGTATGTCATCCATTATCAGCACATCTATAAGCTGATAGAAGTGTATGAAGTCATTGACCTCATTGTTCTTGGAGTGGTCTATAAACTGATTGATGAACTTCTCGGCACTTACATACAGTACAGACTTGTTGGGATGCTGCCTGCGCACCTCGTTGCCTATAGCTTGCACCAGATGCGTTTTGCCCCAGCCTACGCCGCCAAATACCACCAGTGGGTTGAAAGAGGTAGCTCCGGGCTTCTGTGCCACATGGATACCGGCCGACCGCGCCACACGGTTGCTGTCGCCCTCTACATAATTATCAAATATATAATTACTATTTAGCTGCGGGTCTATCTGCATGCGCTTGAGGCCCGGAATAGCGTAAGGTGTTTTTATATTATGCGGATCATCCCACTTCAGTGGCATGTCTATATAATTGGTGTCTTTGCCGGGCTTGCTGAGTATGCTGCCGGGCATGTTTACAGATGCCGGCTTGCGTGTGTTGCTTTCCATCATTATCCGATACTCCAGCCTGCCCTCCTTTCCTAATACTCTTTTTATTGTTTTGCCGAGTAGTTCTACATAGTGTTCTTCGAGCCACTCATAAAAAAACTGGCTGGGCACCTGCAGAGTCAATATATGATCTGCAAGGCTCACTGCCTTTATTGGCTCGAACCATGTCTGGTAGGTGCGCCAACTGAGATTGTCTTTAATAATGACAAGACATTTCTCCCAAAGTTGTTCAGCTTCAGTCAAAAGATTATTGTTGATAGTATTGTGATGAAGATTATCCATATTCACGAAAGAACGTACATTGTTTAATTCAAAATTGTTTTTCTCTACACTTACGAGGTCGACAAGGCAGCTAAGCCCGGAAACCCTGTTTCCTATAAAGGACTCTATTAAATTCCCTTACCTAAAATTATCATTATTTTCGACGCCTCACTACTTTTCTTCGTATTTCTTTGTGGTAAACTATATTCCCTGAGCGACAGAACGAAATTGCTAACATTTTGTTGAAAAAAAAAATTAAACAGCACTTGTTTGTTTAATGAAACTTACAGAATGAGAATAAAAAAGTTTCAGGTTTTTTTGGTGGTTTACCAAAATACATTTCGACTTCAATTGTACTTATAACCAACTGCATAAAGATACAAAATAAACAGCAACAACGAACGCCTGAAAAACAATACAGTAAAGCATTACAGCGCTTATTCACGAAAATAAATGAATATCGATAGGATTATTTTTTTACAAAACAAACAATTTGTTCAAATATTTTTTTACCCTCAAAACTTTGTGACAAAAATATTTTTTGCGCCAATTTTTTAGAGGTGTAATGCGTTATGCGCACACCAAAAGAGACGTAAAGGAAAATAAAAAAAGCACAGCAATACTTTTTCAGATTTTATCTGTTTTGTTATCATTATTGTGCGTATTGTTGTATACGAATATGCAGTACCTATGGCAACATATACGCACCATTATCAGCACCTACAACGGGAGTGAGCCGCTGGCAAGTTTTCTGAAAAAATACTTCAGGCAATACCCTATACTGGGCAGCAGAGACAGACGTATGCTGAGCACTATTGTATATAGCTGGTACAGATGTGCAGGAGGACTCAGCACCACACCAGCTATCGATAAAGCTACAACCGGCTACTTAGAAAACGCTGCAAAATCTTGCCTGGCATGGTGCCATGTTTCAGGCAAAGAATATGATCGGCTCTTTACAAATATACCCGAATTACCCACAGTATTTTCTCTCGATACGGCTTCATTATTTAAGCACAGCATAGTACTATCGGCAGGAATAAATAGCACAGAGTGGCTGCAGTCTATGCTGGTGCAGCCACAGCTTTTCATAAGAATACGCAAGGAGAAGGATAAAATACTATCGCTGCTTAGTGCCCGGCAAATACCATTTGAGGCGATAAACGACACCTGCATAGCGCTACCAAATGGCAGCCCGATAGATACTTTTCTGCCGCCAGACAGCTATGTAGTACAGGATGCTTCTTCGCAGCAAACGGGCGAATTTTTTGCTGCTGCAGCAGATGAGTTTTGGCTCGACTGCTGTGCCGGGGCAGGCGGAAAATCACTCTTATTATGCGACAGAAACCCATCTGTACGGCTCACTGTTACCGATAAACGAGCCACAATCATCAGCAACCTCAAAAACCGCTTCAGGCAATATGGGCTAAAATTACCCGAATCGCATATATGTGATGCTGCCAGCGAAAGCCAGCTTGACACCATCCACAAAGACAGACTCTTTGATAATATAATATGCGATGTACCCTGCTCAGGCAGTGGCACCTGGGCACGCACACCAGAGCAGTTGCATTTTTTCAACCCCGTAGCGGTGGAGAGGTTTCATACACTTCAAAAATCCATAGCACAGAATGTAGCCAAACATCTGAAACCCGGTGGCAGGCTTATATATATAACCTGCTCGGTATTCAGGCAGGAGAATGAAGCTGTGACTGCCGAGATAGCCAATAATAGCCGGCTAAAGGTAATGCAGCAACAAATCATTAATGGCACAAGCATACATGCCGATAGTATGTTTGTAGCTGTGCTGCAATAATATTCCGCTTATATTTGGGTGATAATAACAGTAACAGATGCGGTTGACGATGCAGGGAGTAGTCCCGGTACACTTGCAGGAAGCAGCAAAAACACATCGATCTGAGGTGTGGGGAAAAGCTATATCTATAGAAAGTGGTGAGTATGTGTTTGTACATGCACCATCCGGAACGGGCAAAAGTACCTTTATACACGTCCTATATGGCTTGCGCAATGACTACACAGGCAGCGTACAATGGGATAATACGGAAATAGCAACTTATAACGCTCAATCACTGGCATCGCTAAGAGCCAGTAAACTAAGTATAATTTTTCAGGATTTACGCCTGTTTCCCATGCTTACTACCCTTGAGAATATAGAGATAAAAAGACAACTAAACAATACAGTAAACGCTGACCAGGCTGTGAAATGGCTGGAGCGGCTGGGAATGGGGAATAAACTACAAGCTGAAGCCGCTACGCTGTCTTATGGCGAGCAGCAACGGGTGGCTATAGTACGGGCACTGGTGCAACCCTTTTGCTGGCTGCTGATGGATGAACCGTTCAGCCATCTGGACAATGCCAACCGCAGCCTGGCTACAGAGCTGATAAGCGAGGTACTGAAAGAACGCAATGCCGGCATGATACTTGCCGACCTGGATAGCAACAACCATTTCCGGTATACCCAAAAACTGATGATGTGACCGCTACCCCTCTCATAAAAATACTAAAGAAACTATTGCTCCATACCGGCGGGCGGGCAAGAGTGCGGATTGCACTACTGGCACTATGCACCGGCACCACCCTTTTTCTGCTCAGTGTACTCACTTGGTGGAACTTCGGTATGCTGCTAAACGGCGATGCACAAGAGAGCAAAACCAGCACTACCTATATATTAATAGCCAAGCAGATAACTGAGCAAAATATGAGCGCGGGTGCAGCCAACTCGTTCACAGAGCAGGAAACAGAATCAATCAAGACGGCACCACAGGTAACAGATGTGGGCGAGATAATTCCTGCGCGGTTTCCGGTATATGCTATGATAGGCGGTAGATTTGCTATGAGTACAGACCTGCCACTGGAGTGTGTGCCGGACAGATTCATAGACAATCTGCCCGACGACTGGGCGTGGCAGCCAGGCAACAGCAATCTGCCGGTGATACTCTCTTCTCAGTTTCTGGATATTTACAACTACGTATTTGCACCAGGACAGGGACTGCCGCAGCTTTCCAGGTCATCGGTAAAGTCAATAGCGCTAAAACTACAGGTAGGCGGCACTTCCGGGCAGTCCTATTCGGCACATGTATCGGGCTTTTCAGACTATGTAGGCTCTGTACTTGTACCTGAGTCATTCATCACCTTTGGCAACATGAAATATGCAGCTGGAGCGGCAATAAGCCGACCATCTCAGCTAATATTAAAGGTAAAAGACCCGTCGGACAACAGGTTTACAGACTATCTGCAGCAGCACGGCTACACGACGAATCCGCAAAACCTGCGCTGGAGCAAGATGCGCAGTGTAGTAGCAGCAGTAACGGGCACTACCGGCATACTGGCACTGCTGCTCATGGGGATCAGTGCATTAGTGTTTGTATTGTTTATAGAGCTGACCATAACCCGCGCCCAGAGTGCTCTGGGACTGCTGCAGCAATTGGGCTATAGCCCTCAATATCTTAGTCGATTTCTATCAAAACATTTTCTACCTGCTGTATCCGGGGCTATGTTTTGCTCAATGATAATGTGTGTGGTAGTACAGGCTGTGATATCATACCTGGCAAAGGGGGCAGGTCTTGTTTTACCTATTGTACCCGGGCTAGCTATATGGATGGCTTTTGGCCTTGCTACGGCCAGTCTTTGTGTTATAGTGCTCAGGTCTATCTCTAAGTCTGTAAAGGCTTAGAAAACTACTCCTGCTCTAACCCTTCTTTAGTTTCAACAGTAGTGGCTACAACATCTCTCTGAGTATTTACGGGATAGTCAGGCTCTGTGATTCCTGATTCAAAGTAGGTTTTATAATACTTTCTGATGTAAAGTATGTTAATGAAAAATGACGGTACAATAATCCACTGCTCAAAGGAACTAATATCGATGGATAAAAAGAACTCACCTATCACACCAAGTGGCGTGAGGTCAGCATACCCTTCATAATATTGCCTGTTAGCGACAAGAAAAGGAATACCAATACCATAAAACAGAAGAACAAAAACCATGTTGAACACATGAAAGGAAATTCTTATTTCATCTCCGGGCCAGAAAAACTGCCTGATTGATATCAATGATGTGATAAACAGTACAAAATTAAAAAAGGAGAAAACTTGCGCACCAAACATCAATTTGCCACCTAGTGCATCTAAAGCAAAGCAATTGAGGTACATTAGACTCAAAAGGAATACAAGCCATAATACTTTACTGAAATTAAACATCTTTAATAGGATTGTGTTGAAACCGGAAACGAATATATCAAATTCCCATGTAGCTTCCATAAAAACGTATGCATGTTAATTAACCATTAACCAGCCACTTACAATCAAATAATATACGCTTGTTAAAGAAGGAAGGTCAGGCTGTTTAAGGATTTTTCAGCGCTCCTTCCCATTTACACATTGCTACTGTAGCCACACTGTTTCCCACCACATTGGTAGCGGCTCTGCCCATATCCAGCAGCGGGTCTATGCCCAGTAACAATGCCAGTCCGGCCTCAGGTATCTTGAAGGTGGCAAGTGTACCGGCTATAACCACCAGCGATGCTCTGGGCACCCCTGCTATACCCTTGCTGGTTATCATCAGCACCAGCAGCATGCTTATTTGGGTAGCCACATCGAGCTCTATGCCATAACACTGAGCTATAAACAGCGACGCAAAAGACATATACATCATAGAGCCATCGAGGTTGAAGGAATACCCAAGCGGCAAAACAAAACTAACAATCTTTTCATCGCACCCAAATCGCTCCAGCTCCATCATCAGTTTGGGGAAAGCCGCCTCGCTACTGGCGGTAGAGAAGGCCACCAACCCGGGCTCCTTGATATGCCTCAAAAGCGTAAATACCCGATTCTTTACCAGCAACCAAGCCACTGCCAGCAATATAAACAATAGCAGAAAAAGCCCGAGATAGAACTCACCTATAAACAAAGAGTAAGTACTGAGAATACCAAGCCCCTGCCTGCCTATTACTCCGGCCATGGCTCCGAGAACTGCCAGCGGGGCAAAGTTCATAACATATGCCGTAACCTTGAGAATGATATGTGCCACCGAATCGAGAACGGTAACCACTATTGCCCCCTTCTCTCCCACGGCGGCTGTGGCTACCCCAAAGAACAGGGAAAACACCACCACCTGCAGAATTTCATTTTTCGCCATGGCATCCACAACACTTACCGGAAAAATGTGACTGATAAACTCCTTGAGCGAAAGTGCGGCATGGGCAATACCGGTGCCGGCCTCAGGCAACGGAAGATGCATAGCAGAGCCCGGCCTGAAAAAATTGACCAGCATCATGCCCAGTGCAAGGCTGATAAAAGAAAAAGTAATGAACCACAACATCGTTTTACCACCTATGCGCCCTACAGACTGTACGCTACCCTGCCTTGCCACTCCCACCACCAGCGTACTAAATACCAGTGGCGCAATAATCATCTTCACCAATCTGAGAAAGATATCGGCAAGGAGCGAAAAAGGCTGTAGTACGCTTTCCTTCAATGCCTCGGGCTTATCTGCAAGGTATCTGTTCACAAAAAAACCAATAATAATACCAGCTACCATTGCCAGTAATATATACATAGTTATCCTGTTCTTTTTGGGGGCAGTATCATGTTCGGTATGAGTCATTGCACTTGTTATATTGTTGCCAGTTACCGCAAAGTACATCAATAGTATCTAATTAACTAAATATCGGGCTGCAAGAATTAGCATTTATAGCTTGAATTACTACTTTTACCTATCACTATTTAGTACAGTACCTTAAACTTAAATCACTATGAAACTTAACCAGATTCTGGCAGCATGCCTGCTGCTTTTTGTTGCCTCCTGCAACCAATCAGACAAATTCACCGGAGTGTGGAGTAAAGACAGAAACCCTGAATTTGATGCTGCAGCATTTCCCTCATGGAACACAAAGGGAAAGTATCTGCTGGATACCGGCAAAGCAGGGAGTCCCTTGTTTATAAGAATCAAAAAAGAATTGAACTATTATGTGATGAACTGTTACCAGTTTGACGCTCCCAAGAATGCAATAGTTGCTGATCCCTCTATTTTTGACTATGTGAAATTCACAAAAGAAGACGAGTTCACACTGATGTCAGACAATAAAGCATCTAACATCACGATAGAGAAACAAATAGTGATTCAACTCAATCCTGTAACCGGCATACTTACTATGAATTTCCATGCCGACAATCTGGCTATTCCTACAGAAAAGAAAACAAGGGCATTGTTTCATACGATGTTCAATTCGGGTTATCATAAAATAATGGAAGTGCGAAGAAAAACAGAAGATGCAAATCTGATAGATACGAAACTAAAAGAAGAACATGTTATTCTGAACCCATAGCGGCCAGTAAGGGAAAAAAAGGACGGGCGTTGAATTTCACGGCTGTTAAAAAGTAGCTGCCTGTATCTGTCAATCAGAAAAAAAATATTAAATTTATGAAATGATACAGCGTCTTTTTGATATTGTACAGCAACGTAGTGTGCAGGCTCCCGAATCGATAATGCTGGCTGCAAAAGAAAATGCCCAATGGCGTACCTATTCCTGCAAAGAGGTCTGGAATACTGCCCGTAAACTTGCCGGCGGCTTGCTTTCGCTGGGCATATCTAATCAAATTTTGGAGCCAGATGCGCAGGAAAAAATCGCAATCATTTCGCCCAACAGACCTGAGTGGATGATAGCAGATATAGGTGTTCAGCTAACAGGCGCCGTGCTTACTCCGGTATACCCTACCATTAGCCCATCTGAACTGGCATACATTCTCAACGAGGCGGGCGTGAGAATAGTATTTGTAGCCAATGCCGGCATTTACGAACGGTTCAAGGATGCATTTAGCGAAGTTGCTACCCTAAAGAATATTTATTCATTTGACGAAATAGAAGGAATAACAAACTGGACTGAACTTACTGACAGAAATGCTGACGCGGACGAATCGGTAATTGCCCGCATAAAACCGGAAACGCTCGCTACAATCATTTACACATCAGGCACCACCGGTAACCCGAAAGGAGTAATGCTTACCCACCGCAACATAGCCAGCAACGTGTATGACTCCCGGCCTGCCTTTACCTTTGCCGAAACCGGCGGCCGCGCACTGAGTTTTCTGCCACTCAATCATATTTTTGAGCGAATGGTTACTTATGTATACCTGCACTCCGGCGTGTCTGTCTATTATGCCGAGAGTATGGATACTATTGGTCTTAATCTTAAAGAAGTAAAACCAATAGTATTTACTACTGTACCCCGCCTGCTGGAGAAAGTGTATGAGCGCATTATGAATACTGCTATGGAGCTCAAGGGCATCAAGCGGGTATTGTTTTTCTGGGCACTGGCACTGGGCAAGCGGTATGACAATGTAAAACATGGCAACCCCTGGTATCAGTTCCAATTGTGGCTTGCCAATAAGATCATCTTCAACAAGTGGCGGGAGGCATTGGGTGGCAATGTAAAAGCGATTGTCACAGGGTCTGCCGCCTGTCAGGAGCGGCTGGCGCGCATCTTCACCGCAGCCAATATCATCATTATGGAGGGCTATGGCCTTACCGAAACATCGCCCGTAATATCTGTAAACAGGTTCGAGACAGAAAACAGAAGAATAGGAAGCGTGGGCACGCTGATAGAAAATGTGGAAGTGAAAATTGCAAACGACGGAGAGATACTGGTGAAAGGACCCAATATAACTATAGGCTACTATAAGCACCCCGAACTAACCGCAGAAGCCATGCAGGATGGTTGGCTTCATACCGGCGACATAGGTCAGTGGGTGGATGGACGTTTCCTGAAAATAACAGACCGAAAGAAAGAGATATTCAAAACATCTGGCGGCAAGTATGTGGCTCCGCAGGCGCTGGAAAACAAAATGAAAGAAAGCATCTACATAGAACAGATGATGGTGTCCGGTGCCAATATGAAATTCGTATCGGCACTTATCGTTCCGGCTTTCCTGCCACTGCGCAAATACCTGCGCGACAACTACCCAAACCTTATAGTGCCTGATAATAACAAGGAACTAATAAGAATGCCGGAGGTACTGGCCGAAGTACAGAAACAAATAGACAAGTATAATGTGTTTTTCAGCCATCCGGAACAGGTGAAAAAAATAGCACTGCTGCCTGATGAATGGACCATAGATACGGGTGAACTGACCCCATCGCTGAAAATAAAACGCAAGGTAATAGCACAAAAATATGCCGCACAGATTGCTGCACTCTATGCGGAATAAAAGATAAACAGACACCGTGATACAACGCAAGACAATGGATGAGCTGGAGCGCAAAACTCCGGAAGAATTCAAAAAATCAGACAAACACCCTATAATAGTGATACTGGACGATGTGAGGAGCATGCAGAATGTGGGCTCTGTTTTTCGCAGCTGCGATGCTTTTGCAGTAACTGCCCTGTACCTGTGTGGCTATACACCACAACCACCGCACCGCGACATTCACAAGACCGCACTGGGCGCTACAGATACCGTGAGCTGGCAACACTACCCAACTGTAATTGATGCAATAAATGCAGCCAGGCAAGATGGCTATAAGATACTGGCTGTAGAGCAGGCACACAACAGCATGCTGCTGCAAGAGCTGAAATACAACAACGAAAAAACAGCACTGATATTTGGCAATGAAGTAACTGGTGTAAACGAAGATGCACTACTTACTGCCGATGGCTGCATAGAGATACCACAATGGGGTGCCAAACACTCCATCAACATTTCGGTATGCGTGGGTGTGGTATTGTGGGAGCTGGTGCGCACAGCTTAATGACGGCCATCTACTCTCCAAAGTATTTTAGCTCGGCAGAGAAGTCGAGCCGGGGGTGCTTTTCAGCAAGTGCTTTTGTTTTTGCCAAATAGCTCTCTTTAAACTTACGATGTGCCTGTGTACCCGGGAAGCGGGTGCGGTGAGCTCTTGCAGTCATTATCTCATGTACCTGATGCATCAGTGCCTGAGCATCGGGCGCTATACATGCTTTTGTAAACTGCTCCCACACATAAGAGGTAGCCAGATAATTGGGGTGCACAAAGTCTATATCATAAAAACGGTAGTCGCGCAGTATATCTATTATGAGCTCATAAGCAGGGAAGTAATGCGCCTGCTCAAAATTGTAGCATAGCTCATGCACTGCCTCTATCAGCCTCGCTTTGCTGCGATTGTTATCAATCACCCCATCGCGTATGTGGCGCACAGGGCTTATAGTAAACAATACCTGAGCAAACGGGTTTACCGCATGTAGCTTATGTAGTGTGTTGCCCAGTGTTTTTATTATTTCATCTACCGGCAAAAGCCGCTTGTCGAACCACTGTGACGGAGCACGATGATTGTTGGCTACATGCCTGCCGCTTTCTTTAAGAAAATACTGAAATGCAGACCCGAGCGTAATCACTACCCAATCGGATTTCAGAATGAACTCAGATGCAGCCCTCTGGGACTTGTTGATACCCTCCACAGCTGCCTCAAGGTCGGTATCAGACAGGCGGGTATGATGGTCCCAGCTATTCCACAGCTCATTCAGATTGAACAAATCATCTTCTGTATACAGCCTGCCGTCTATATAGCCATCTATGCTATGGGATACACTGAGCGGATTGAACAATATGCCATGGGGGTTTTGCAACACCGAAAACTTGTGGTGCTGCAACCTGTCTGCAATATGCTCTGTAAAACAGGAGCCTACCAGCAGTATATTGTCGGTATAGGCTACCGGACGTGAGAGTGGTGGAATATCGAGCGACAGCGACAATTGCATCTACCAAAAGTAGTGGATTTCCCGAATGAGTACTTAAAAAATCGGAAAACATGCTTTCATATAAAACATCTGTAACTTTAACTCAAACTCCTACTATGAAACGTCTTTTACTTTTTGTGTTTATTTATTTCTCATCCTCGTGTATGGCTATTGCTCAATTTGGTGAAGGGGACACAATCAGAATAAACTTTCGGGCCGACACAATATTGCATTATCTCCCGGACACATCCGCAACACCACTATGGCAAGTAGGGCGCACCACAAAGTCTTTCTTTACTTCAGATACAAACGGCATTATCAGTATGATGACGGATACTACAAACAACTATCCCATAACCGCCAACAATTTCTTTGTAATCAGAATACCCCGCAAAGGAAATACCATTGTAAGCTTTTGGCATAAGTATCAAACAGATAGTGCGCATGATGGTGGTGTAGTGGAATTTTCGCTTGATCATGGACTATCCTGGCATAATGTAACAGACTCCTGCAATGTTGATTCCGGTATTAATAGCCCAGGCCCTTTGACCGGACTATTAACAACAAATTTTTATGGTCCAAAAGATACACTACAATCGGGCGAACCATCGTTCAATGGGCAATGTGATACTTTCAGGCACTCTAAAATTAGGTTTGAAGACCCCGCTGCACCAAAATCAACTGCAACATCAGGTTGTTACTGGCATTCTTTGGATACCTTTTATCTTAGATTCAGATTTGTAAGCGATACAATTCCAGATTCTCTTGCAGGCTGGCTAATAGATTCAATCAGAGTTAATTACCTTGGAATTGGCTTTGGCTCTGTCAATCATTTCTCCGGCATTAGATCTTTACCGGTTTCCCCCAATCCCTCGCCCACCGGCACTTTCCGCTTCCCTGATGTCAGTATTAAAAAGCAATTTACGATACAAGTGTATAATACCCTTGGACAGCGAATATTGCAATTGCCTCTCACTCACTTGCTTGATATCAGCAGTTATCCCAAAGGGCTGTATTATTACAAGGCTACAGATGGCACGGAATACTATAGTGGTAAGCTGTTGTATGAATGATGATAATATACACCCACTGAATGCATGAAATCGGACCAATACAAAATGCATAACAAAATACCGGCAGCGCTACAAGAAACTTCAATTTTGCATAAATTTGTAGAGAAATAGACTGATAAGTGTATTTATGGAAATAGAGGAAAAGTACAAAGAACTGATAGACAAACTGAACAGGGGCGAAAAATTCGGTGTGTTTGAGCGAAGCATGAATTGTTTCTTTCAGGATGGCACACAAGTCAGCTATAAAGAGCTATGGAAAGCTGTAAAGTTAAAGCACAATATAGAAAGTGCCGGCACCAAGTCGCTTGCACAGCTTTGCCCGGACAACTATGTAGGATCTTACTCTTACAAACACACAAAACACGACTGGAAAAAGGTTAGAAAGTAAGAGCATGCAATTATTCTACTTCTTCTCTGCTACTGATATTATATTCTGCGTAAAGATTCCTTTTGGGCTGCCAGTTTCCACCATCTTCCAGAACTTGAGTTTCCATACCATCAACTTCCACAGTATATAACGGATACGAGACACCACTCCTGCAGGTATGGGACCTGTAGGGTAACAACGTACGCTGCTGAAACCCGTATTGAGCATTACCTGATTTATAGAACTTTCGGTATAGGCCATTTCGTGTGTGTAATCCCCATAAAAAATACTGGTATAAAACATACCCTGCCCATTGGGTACCTGCATGATAAACCTACCACCACTCTTCAGGTTGCAGTTGATAAGGGGTAAAATTTCAAAAACTTCATCACGGGTGAAATGCTCTATCACATCCTTTGCTATGATAACATCAAACGCCTGCTTGTTGGCCGACAAGTAGTCTAGCAAATCGGCACGGTGTAGGTTGCCTATACCCATGCTGGTACCCTTATTTATCTGTTCTTCTGATACATCTATACCCGAAGCACTTTTGTATCCCAATTGCTGCAGGTGGTATACAAAATTACCGTCACCACAACCTATATCCAGGATACGAATAGTTTTGTCGGCAGGGATATGGCGGCAATAATAATAGTTGAGTGCAGGTGCATAGGCCTTTATCCTTGCCAGGCTGTTCTCACCATACAGGTTTTTATTATGGTTGCTGATGTAGTTGTCGTAAATTATTTTTTTAAACTTGTCCATCAATTGACTTGTAGTAGATGATTGATAATAACTGCCGCCCGCATATCTAATGAATGATCTGCCCATGCTCTTTTATAACCTGCCTGCCTTATAGTTTCACGCTCCGCTGCATGCTCTATGAAATAGCTTACTTTTTGTGTCATTTCTTCTGGTCCGTCGAAAAAAGCTGCTTCTGCATCTTCTGCAAAATACGTAACTGATTCTTCATTTCGCTCATGCAGCAAGAAACCCGATGCACCGGGAATATGAAAAGTACGGGAAGTGATAAGGTCTCCGGAAGATGCACCCGAAACCTGCTCAGAAAGAATACCCAGATTGATAGTGGAACACTGGATAGCAAGGGCATAGAGGTCGCCCACTATTGGTTTGCCCTGAATAGATGATTTAAGTGATGTGGCAGTAGTTTTATCCCACTGGTCACCCCAAACTCTGAGGTTAAGCTGCGGTAATTTTTCTTTGAGGTAGCCCAGCCATTTCTCCTTTTTAGGCGACCAGGTACCTATAAAGGAGACATCGCAGCCAAATATGTTACGTTCTTCGGCTCCAATTTTTAAAGGACGATGTATCTCCGGGTCGAAGCCATGCGGAATAAATACCGCTTTGTTCACACCATACTTCTCCTTCATATCCCTTATTCCAAATGTCTTGGTAGTAAATATAAGGTCGTAGAGAGGAATGGAACCGGGTATATTGTCTCCATGAGCAGTCATACTCACATCGGGATAAAACAACACCAGCTTACAACCTTGCTGCCGGGCATAGGTAAGCGTAGTGGGCTGCACAAATACCCCCTTATATACAAGTAATACAGCCGGCCTGAAGGTATCTATAGTTCGCTTTATTGCATCATTAAATTCCTTTTCCTGCAATGGTCTTACTATCCGCTCGAGTACCTTATTAATTTTAGTTTGTGTCTTCAGGCTTACATAATAAAACTCATCTATCACTTCTATGAGACAGCCTGCACGGGAAAGTGCCCGGAATAAGCCACCGGCATTACTGCCGCGCCAAAGAGGCCCTACCAACAATATTCGCATACGGCTTAACGATTTTTTTGAATAACAACAGAACCAGAAAGGTTGAAGTGAGCGAAACTACAATCTGCAAATCGGCACCCACACCATATAGTGAGTATAACAACAGGTAGCCACCCCATAGTGCCCCTGATATATTGTAAGCAGATTCATTAAATTTTGCCGCATTCCAAAACAAAGCCAACAAGCCACCAAAGAGTATTCCACCTATTCCCAAACCAATCCATCCGAAATCGAGGAATAACTCCCCCGGAATGGTCATATTCACAGAGTTGTTTGCGCGGCCTGATTCGGAAATTGATGCAACGCCGATTTCCAATGCAAACCAAACTCCCAGCTGTACCTGCGGCTTATCGGGCCACAAAAATCTGGGCACAAAGGCAGCCAGAAGAGGAAACGAAGCCAACCCATTATAATGCCCTTTGGTTTTTACAAGACTGATAACATTTGTTATCTGAGCCACATTAGATACCCTATCGATAACGTTACCTCTGTCTTCTTCCTCTATAGCAGTTGAAATGCCTGAACTACTAGCGATAGACTCATCCCCTCCTGTAAAGGTTGTGATAAAGTGAGACCTGTTTCCAGACAATGAGTTGAAGAATAACGAGAAAATAAATAGAATGACGATAACCGGCATAGCCCGGTAAGAATAAATATATTTCAAACTACCTTTTCCTATAAAATACCCGCCAAAAAAACTGATAGTGGGCGTAAGCAACTCCAGCCGCAAGTAAGAAGTATACAGTGCCACAATCGTCTGAAGAGCACAAAGAACTATTGCATGGTTTCTGAATTTAATATTGCCATCAACCGCCCACAACCTGGCAAAATAGAGTATGCCCATGATATTAAGCAGAGAAAGTACTTTTTGAATACCACCTGTAATTGCAGCAAAGTTGGCAATAGACCCCGTCAAACTCAGAAAGGAGAATATCAATATAAAGTTATATAATTTTGTTATGTTTTTTTCTGTGGTGATGTCTACCGATATGGATGGAAAACTTTTAGTTGCGAATAACTCGTAACCGATGAAAATAAAAGTATTACCGATGGCCCATACACTAATCGCATCATCAATATATTCCGGCACAATGTAGGCATACATTGAAAATTCATTCACACCGCGAATATTAATGGAGTATATGTGATATAGGTTTGCAAAAGTGGTAATAATGACTCCTATATAATATGTAGTCATTATGTGCAGACCTCTTTTACCAGTTTTTACATCTGATACAATCTTCAGTACACAATGCAAAATAAGGACTACACATATGCTGATAGCATCAAAAGCTCCGGAAAGAGACGCATACAAAGCAAGAAAAAAAAGGTGTATCCCCACTATCTAACCTATTGTTGTTAATATCTTGTATAATTAAACTTTATCTTAAAAAACCAGCCCTGCAATCCAGGATGGTATTAACAAAATAAAATCACTAATGCTGCAAATTTACTCAATTACACCGACTAGCACTTATAATATTTGCGATACAAAATACAGCAATAAAGAGATAGTAGAAACAATAAAACAGGAGAAAATATTAAATGATAACGGCGGTGCATAATTTGCACCGCCGTTATATAAGCCAAAATTCAATAATTATTTAACCAGCAACACCTTACCGAGGTATGCTTCTTCTTCAGTAGCAATTCTGTAAATATACATTCCGGAAGGTATATCTGTACCGTCTATAGTAGCTGTGTACTCCTCACCCGGATTAATGAAATCGCTGAATATAGTAGCCACCTTAATTCCTGTTGCAGCATTAAAGACATCTACAGTAGCAAACCTACCTACTGGCAAATTGAACCTGATGATAGACTGAGATACAAATGGATTAGGATGCGCTCCGTGTGCTGCTAGAGCAACGGTCTCGTCTGCTATAGTAGATTGTGTACTGCGGGCATGCAATGTAGTTACTGTTACCCATGCAGAAGTAGTATCACCTGCAGCGTCAGTAACCAGTACTGAGTAAGTGCCGGCAGCAAGACCAGTGATGTTCTGGGTGGTCGCACCATTAGACCACAGGAATGTGTAAGGGCTTACACCACCGGTAACGGTGAGCAGTGCACAACCATCGCTACCACCCGGTGTGGTAACATGTGTCTCATGAATTACAGCATATAGTGTCACTACATTGACATTGTGTGTGGCAACTGCAGTACCGCAACTGTTAGTGATGCTATAACTGATGGTAGCAGAACCTGCAGCATGGGCGTTTACTATTCCAGTGCTGCCTACAGAAGCAACAGTAGCATTGCTGCTGCTCCACGTACCACCGGTGGTAGCATTAGATAATGTAATGTCAGAGCCTACACATAGCATAGATAATCCGGTGATAGAAGCTACAGCAGGTAGTGGATTTACCGAAATTGTTCTGGTAGCAAACGAGTATCCACAGCCGTTGTGTACAGAATAACTGATGATAGCTGTTCCTGCACCTACACCTGTTACGATTCCCGCAGTGCTTACCGCGGCAACAGACATGTTGCTGGTTGTCCAGCTACCACCTGTAGTTGCATTAGTTAATGCAATAGTACCACTCACGCAAACTACTGATGGACCGCTAATATCACCAACAGCAGGCGCAGCACCTACCGGCACCAGTACCGTAGCAGTGGCTGTACCACAAGAGTTAGATACTGAATACGATATTACCGGCATACCGGCAGAAACACCAGTTATCATACCGGCGGTGTTTACAGTAGCCAAAGATGTATTGCTGCTGCTCCATACTCCACCCGGTGTAGCATTGAATGCAGGAATAGTCCATCCTGAGCAGATGCTCATAGTACCTGTAATAGGCGTAACGACCGGCATAGGATTAACAGTCATTACCCTTGTTGCATAAGAACTACCGCATGAATGATTAACTGTATAGGTAACAACAGCCGTACCACTTGTAATACCGGTAACGATACCCGATGTGCTGCCGACAGATAATACTACCGGGTAGCTGACAGAAGACCAGGTACCACCAGTGAGACTGTTCGTTAATGTAACAGTACTGCCGGCACATACCACGGGTGAACCACCAATAGCAGGAACAACAACCAGTACAGGATTAACTGTAATTAATTTAGTAACCATTACTACACCACAAGATGTATTGTGCACGTAGCTGATAATAGCAGTACCTGCAGCTACCCCTGTCACCACTCCATTGTCTATATGCACTGTAGCTACAGAAGTATTGCTACTGTACCACGCTCCGTGAGGAGTAGTATTGGTGAATGTAGTGGAAGCGCCGGCACAGATAGATGAAGCACCTGATATAGGAGCCACAACAGGCAATATCTGAACTGTGATATCCCTGAGACCATATGCAGTACCACAAGCATTAGTTACTGCATAAGAAATTGTAGCAATTCCGGTATCCACACCATAAACATGTCCCGAGCTGCTTACTGTTGCAATCGAGGTATTACCGCTGCTCCACACGCCACCGGGTACAGTGCTCAGGTATATTAATGAAGAACCCATGCACACTTTGGCTGCACCAATTATAGAACCGGCAAATGGAGCAGGGTTGTAAGTAACTGTCGTAGTTGCAACCGCTGACCCGCAGGCATTGGTAACTGTGTAAGATATATCAGCAGTACCAAAACCAACTCCTGTTACCATACCTGTAGTACCTACTGTAGCTACAGATGTATTAGCACTGCTCCACACACCACCAGTTACCGTGCTGGTAAGATGGGTAACACCAGTACCGCAGATTGCTGCGGCACCGGAAATAACACCGGCAACCGGCGGCATGCTTACAGTAACATTTACTGTAGTAACCGCTGTAGCTATACCATCAGAAACCCGTACAGCAAATACATCAGTACCGGTATATCCGGTAGCAGGTGTATAGCTGAGGCCTGACGGAGTAAGAAGACTACCCGTGGATGTAGTGCCATAAGCTGCAACCAATGTACCATGCGCAGGAGCAGATACTACTGTCCAGGTCATAGGCTGTGTAGTGTCGTAGTCAATAACAGAAAGTCTTGTATTCATTGGTATACTAGTAGCTCCTGTACACACCTCAACCGACTGAGTAGCACCGGCAGGGAAATAAGGAGTTCTGTTATACTCACCAAGTATACGTATAGCAAAGTTTGCGTTGTCAGCTATATATATGCGACCGCTGCAATCACGAGAGAGACCCATTGGCTGGTGTAACTGGGCCAGCAACGCCGGACCGCCATCGCCGCTATAACCATGAGTATGGTTTCCTGCGATAGTACTGATGATACCGGATGTATTGATTTTACGAACAATGTAATTGCCCTGCTCTGTGAAGTAAACGTTGCCTGAAGCATCAGTTGTGATACCTACAGGATTATTTAGTCTTGCAGCAGTTGCAGCGCCACCATCACCGGAGTATCCGGCAATACCATTACCGGCTATTGTAGTAATGATACCTGCAGCATCAACTCTGCGCACCACCTGAGTACCCAAATCAGTAATGTACAGGTTACCTGCGCCATCTGCGTGCACACCTTTAGGTGCGTTGATTCTTGCCGCAGTTGCAGCACCGCCATCGCCAGTATAACCCGGAATGTTAGTACCTGCTACTGTAGAGATGATTCCGGTTGGTGTAACCTTACGGATAACAGAATTAGCATTATCGGCGATATACAGGTTACCATATCCATCGATTGTAAGACCTGCAGGATAGTAAAGTTTAGCAGCAGTAGCCTGACCACCGTCGCCTGCATATCCATTTCCTCCATTACCTGCCACTCTGGTAATAACACCTGACGTGCTCACCTTGCGAACGGCGTGGTTGTTGTAATCTGAGAAGTAAAGGTTTCCTGCCGCATCAAGTGCTACCCCATTGGGGTGCGACATTGCTGCAGCAGTTGCGGGACCTCCATCACCACTGTAACCTATAACACCGCTACCCGCTACTGTAGTAATAACGCCAGTTGCACTTACTTTTCTTACAACAGCGTTTTCAAAATCAGCTATATAAGTATTGCCATTGCAGTCAGTAGCAATGTTATACGGGTGGCTCATGTTAGCCAATGTAGCAGCACCATTGTTGCCAGTGTAACCAAAAGTGCCCGTACCTGCATAGGTGTATATATTCACAGAAGGATTAACCGTGATACTGAATGGATGCGGTGTACCTGTGCAATAGCCATTGCTCACTACGATAGTACCACTATAAGTAGCATCGGTAGCTGTAGCAGGCACTGCTATAGATAATGGAGAAGAAGTAAGCGCAGCCGATGTAACATTTGTAAATCCTGCCGCTGCAGCATCAGTACCCCATTCTATGCTGTATTGGGTTGGGCTGCCGGTTGTTGTAAATGTCATAGAAGCACTACCTGCACCTGCTATTACCGGAGTAACGAGGCTGCTGCTAATAGTTGGTACAGCATTTACCGTTACCACATAAGCAGTATGACCTACACCACATTCGTTGGTAACTGTATAAGAAACAGTAGCTACGCCCGGAGCAATACCTGTAAGCTGACCAGAGTTGCAAGGACAAGTTACTGCTATCAGCGGAGTACCGTTGCTCCACACGCCACCGGGAACCGATGATGAAAGAAGTATTATCGAGCCCGCACATACATTAGTAGGCCCTGATATAGTACCTGCTGAAGGTGTACCATTGATAGATACTATGCGGGTAGCATGGAATGTTCCACAAGTGTTAGTAACAGTATAAGAAATCATTGCGGTACCTCCATGTACACCAACTACCAGACCGCTGCCGCTAACAGTTGCTACAGATGTGTTTCCGCTTGTCCAAGTGCCACCGGCAGGAGTACCTGACAATGATATAACCGAACCAACACATACCGGAGCGAATGATCCATCAATTGCCACTGTAGTTACGCCTGGCTCTGTAATGGTGTAGGTAGCTATTGCCGAACAACCATTGGCATCGGTAACTGTTACCGAATAAACACCGGCCGTAAGACCTGTCAGATCTTCGCAAGTTGCACCATTACTCCAATTGTAAGAATAAGGAGCAGAACCGCCTGCTATTGTAATATTGATAGCACCATTGCTGCCACTGCAAGTGGTAACATTTGTATGTGTTCCTGTCAATACTAGAGCATCAGGCTCTGTAACCGTAAATACCTCTGGTCT
This sequence comes from Taibaiella sp., assembly GCA_021740995.1. Taxonomy (GTDB): domain Bacteria; phylum Bacteroidota; class Bacteroidia; order Chitinophagales; family Chitinophagaceae; genus Nemorincola. Next base: position 3,856 of record JAIOYR010000026.1, on the reverse strand, counting down.
TGTGCAACCATTTGCATCCGTAACTGCTACTGAATACACACCAGCCGCAAGTCCGCTCACACTCGATGTGGTAGCACCTGTGCTCCAGCTATATGTGTACGGTGCTATACCGCCTGTAACTGCCAGAGCAATAGTGCCATCGTTTGCACCATTACAACTTACGTTACTAACACTGTTGTATATACTCATCGCAACAGGGCTGATAACAGAGTAAGAACCTGTTGCTGTGCAACCGTTACCATCGGTAACTACTACACTATAAGTACCTGTCCACAATCCGGTATCGTTCTGAGATGTCGCACCATTGCTCCACAGGAAGGTATATGGTTCTGTACCACCTGTTACATCCAGATAAATTTCACCCATGCCGTGCAGGCAACCGCATACTACTGTATTGGTTGTACCGGTAAGCACTATTGGCGCTGGTTCTGTAACCGTAAATACTTCCGGTCTTGTACAACCATTTGCATCGGTAACGGCTACCGAGTAAACACCCGCAGCAAGTCCGCTTACGCTGGAAGTTGTTGCACCTGTACTCCAGTTGTATGTATAAGGAGCTATACCGCCTGTAACTGCCACAGCAATTGTACCATCGCTGGCACCGTTACAAGTTGCATTGCCTATACTGCTGTATATGCTCATGGCCACAGGGCTGATAACAGAGTAAGAACCTGTTGCTGTGCAACCATTACCATCAGTAACAACTACACTATAAGTACCTGTCCACAATCCGGTATCGTTCTGAGATGTCGCACCATTGCTCCACAGGAAGGTATATGGTTCTGTACCTCCTGTTACATCCAGATAAATTTCACCCATGCCGTGCAGGCAACCGCAAACTACTGTATTGGTTGTGCCGGTAAGCACTATCGGTGCGGGTTCTGTCACCGTAAATACTTCCGGTTTTGTACAACCATTTGCATCAGTAACCGCTACTGAGTATACACCCGCAGCAAGTCCGCTTACACTAGATGTGGTAGCACCCGTGCTCCAACTGTATGTATATGGAGCGATACCGCCTGTAACTGCTACTGCAATAGTACCATCACTTGCACCATTACATGTAGCATTACCTACACTGCTGTATATGCTCATAGCCACAGGGCTGATAACTGAGTAAGAACCTGTTGCTGTGCAACCATTACCATCAGTAACAACTACACTATAAGTACCTGTCCACAATCCCGTAGGGTTTTGAGACGTTGCACCATTGCTCCAAAGGAAGGTATAGGGAGCTGTACCACCTGTTACATCCAGATAAATTTCACCCATGCCGTGCAGGCAACCGCATACTACTGTATTGGTTGTGCCGGTAAGCACTATTGGTGCCGGTTGAGTAATTGTGAAGTTGCGTGTTTTTGTACATCCTTTGAAGTCAACAACGGTAACTGTATAACAGCCTGCCGCCAGGCCACTAATATCCTGAGTTGTTGCACCGTTGCTCCAGCTATATGTGTAAGGTGCAACACCACCTGTTACAGTAATATTGATAGCGCCATTTGCACCACCATTACAAGATACATTTGTATTCACATTAGTAACATCAATAATTGCAGGCTGAGTAATAGTATATACTCTTGAAGTCGTACAACCATTTGCGTCAGTAATATTTACTGAATAGGTACCTGCTGCACGACCGTAAAGATCCTGAGTTGTAGCACCTGTGTTCCAAACATATGTATATGGAGCCACACCACCGGTTACAGTGATATTAATAGCACCATTCGTACCTGCAAAACAAGATACATTATTAATTGTGTTAGTAACAGCTATAACCGAAGGTTGAGTAATAGTGTAAGTACGGGTCTTAATACAACCTCTAACGTCAACAACTGTAACAGAATAAGTACCTGCACACAGACCAGTAACATCCTGCGTAGTTGCACCATTACTCCAGCTATAACTATATGGAGCAACACCACCAGTTACAGTGATATTGATAGCACCATTTGTACCACCATTGCAAGACACATTAGTATTAACATTTGTTACATTGATAACGGCAGGCTGTATAATAGTATATGTCCTATTTGCAGTACATCCGTTAGCATCAGTGATAGCTACCGAGTATGTTCCAGCAGGGCGACCTTCAATGTCCTGTGTAGTTGCACCAGTACTCCATATATATGTATAAGGACTTACACCGCCGGTTACCGTTATATTAACAACACCGTTAGTACCACCAAAACATGAAACATGCGTAAGTGCATTGGTAACTGCTAATATCGATGGCTGTGTAATTGTGTAGGACATTGTCCTTATGCATGCATTTGCATCTCTAACAACTACGCTATATGTACCCGCGGTTAAGCCTGCCAGATCCTGAGTAACAGCGCCATTACTCCAGTTATAAGTATAAGGAGCAACACCACCTGCTACTGTAATATTGATAGCACCATTGTTACCTCCATTGCAGCTAACATTTGTGTTTGCTGCTGTTAGAGTGATAGCCACAGGCTGAGTAATAACGAATGTATGAACTGAATTACAGAAAAGACCATCTCTCACCGTTACACTATAAGTACCGGCAGTGCGACCTGTAATATCCTGAGTAGTTGCGCCATTGCTCCAGTTATACGTGTATGGAGCAGTACCACCACTAACTGTAAGGTCAATTGCACCGGTACTACCTCCGTTACAGTTTACATTGGTAACAGCAGAAGTAACTACAACAGCAGAAGGTGAAGTAATTGTATATGACCTGCTAATAGTGCAGCCATGTGCATCTGTAACCATTACGCTATAAGTACCGGCAGTAAGACCTGTAAGGTCTTCTGTAGTGGCACCATTGCTCCAATGATAAGTATATGGAGAAACGCCACCACTTATAGTAACATTAATTGCACCTGTAGATGAACCAAAGCAACCGATGTTAGTGCCGATACAAGACGCTGCAAGAGGAGCAGGCTGTGTGATTGTCTTAGTTACAGTTGCGGTACAACCGTTAGCGTCTGTTACCAATACGCTGTATGTACCGGCCGTCAAACCTGATATGTTTTGAGTAGTTGCTCCGTTGCTCCACAGGTATGTGTAAGCAGCAGTACCACCTGATACTGTAAGATAAACTGTACCATTACTGCCGCCATGACAATTCACATTAGACGAAGTACCGACAGCAACCAATACTGTGGGCTGAGTTACTGTGATTGATTTGTTTAGTGTATAACCATTAGCATCAGTTATAACAACACTGTAAGTACCTGCGGTAAGACCGCTCAGGTCCTGAGTAGTTGCTCCGTTGCTCCACAGGTAAGTGTATGGTGTTGTTCCACCGCTTACTGTAAGATCTGCGGTACCATTGCTACCACCGTTACAGTTTACGTTCGTACCCGTTACAGTTGCTGTAAATACTGATGGCTGAGTGATAACTACAGTTTCAATAGTAGTACATCCGTTGGCATCTGTAATAGTTACGCTATATGTACCAGCTACAAGGCCGGTTACGTTCTGTGTGGTAGCTCCATTGCTCCACAGGTAAGTGTAAGCAGTAGTACCTCCTGATACTACCAGGCTGGCAGTACCGTTGTTGCAACCATAACACAGTGCGTTCGTAGAACTTGCTGTTGCTGTGAGGGTTGCTGGCTGTGTGATCGTTTTAGTTACAGTAGTTGTACAACCGTTGGCGTCTGTTACCAGTACGCTGTAGGTTCCTGCTGCAAGACCAGTGATGTCCTGAGTAGTTGCACCATTGCTCCATGAGTAGTTGTATGCAGTAGTACCACCGGTTACGGTTACATCTACACTACCGTTGCTCAATCCGAAGCAGCTTACATTAACCGATGTGCCACTTGCAGCAAGTGTCGCTGGCTCTGTTACTGTGATTGACTGATTGATTGTATATCCATTAGCATCTGTA
>JAIOYR010000147.1 GCA_021740995.1 Taibaiella sp. | reverse complement strand
TGGTGAATGCGGCAAATGGGCGGAATGTAGTACCATCGTCCGAAACCTCTACAGTGATCTTTGACGGCAGGAAAATCCAGTGGCGCGGATCGTCGAGAAAGTGCATTTTGATGCCTGAAATGCTTTTTGGTGTTCCCATGTCGATAGTTGCGACCATGTCTGTACCATAAAAACAAAGCCAGTTGTAGCTAAAATCGTTGTAGCCGGGTGTTCCATCAACCAATGTACTATCTCCCTTTGCAGGGTAGGCATCGGTATACGCATTCTTAAAGGTAACCTTAGAACCAATGGCCAATGTAGGCGTTACGCCGCCCGCAAAAATGGCATCCCACTCTGCCTGGTATTGATCCGGACTGAGGCCACCTTCAGAAAGTTCAGTCACTTTTGCTTTTTTACAATTAGCTACAAAGCGGGCAACCTTTTCCTTGAATTTTGGTTTTACTTCCCACTCTCCTTTATCGTTCGCTACAAACACACCGAACTTCTCAATGCCATAAAATCTAGCCTGCTGCAGCACAGTATATTCCAGCGGAAGGCGCGCCCTCATTACTCTTTCGGCATACACCGGGGTCTTTTCAACTGACGCTTCTGCAGCGTCGAAAATCTCACTGTAATCGTTGAGCCTTTCGGGCGAAAGATAGGCGTTCCATTCGTTTACAGGATTGCCATAAATATCCAGTTTACGTTTAGACTGACTCATGTTGTCGTGGATCTGACCAATGTATTGCAGGAGGAATTTTGAAGCCACTCCATAGTAGTCGTTTAGAAATGATTCTGCCAATTTTTTCACGTCGGCTTTATCGTCGATGAGCAAACGGGCGGTGAGGTAGCTGCGTAGTTCAGCCCACTCACTGTAGGTGTCTCCGCTACCCTGTGCAAACACACCCTTGATACCGTTTTGTTTGTAGTACTCCATATTGGGCTGGAGTGTAAGGAGATTGGGGAACGGAGCCAGGTAGTTGGTAAACTGAGTGATGTAATCCCACACAAAAAGATTGCCGGTAAGTTCTTTCCACTGACGGACATCGTTGCGAAAACCAGCGGCAGAACCTTCGGTAGTCAATGGCTTGTCGCGGTAGGCATCTATGTTGCTGAGAAAGACATATACATTGCTTTCGGGCTTCAGGTCTTTGGGCGCACGATGCGTGTAGCCATAAGCCAGGGTGGTGATATATTTGTCGGGGAACATTTTTGCTACCTTGTTTACAAATTTGATCAATGAGCCGGAAGGTGCGCCCTGCTCATCATCTGTCGCCTTGCATTTGTCGCATTCGCAATGGCCTATATCGTCATTAGGACTTACTGACCAATACATTGCATCGGGGTTGGCAGTTATACGCTTTCTCAGTTCGCTGGTAGCTATAATAAAAACATCGTCATTGCTGAGGCAAAGCTGCGTGGGTTGCCGTACTCCTTTTACCAGTGAATAATACTCGGGATGCTTTGCGAAATAAGTACCTGCCGGCACCAGCTTGTTGAATGAGTGTCCCCACAATCCCCAGAGGTCTTCGAATTGCTGCAGCTTATTCCATTCGAGATATTCTGCGTCGCGGGATGCCGGATAAAAAGACTCGCGGTACTGGAATTGTGGGCGCCCCTCTTCTTTGAGATCTGCAGGGATGACAACTTGCTTAGACTCGCGAATTATAGCTGGTGCATCGGCTATCTTTCTGCAGCCCAGGTATTTTTCTATGAAGGTATAAACTCCATAAATCAGCCCCTTGCCACTGCCCCCACAAATGAGCAAATCCTTACCCACCACCTGAATTCGATAACTCTCGTGTGGCAGCTTGCCCAAAATGGCTACAGCTTCTTTTTTTGTATGACCTATATAGATGGCATTGCCAATGATACTGTTCCCTTCTTTGGTGATAAGCAATGGCCTGCCGGTAACCCGTTTTATATAATCCTGCAGCACATTTGCGGCCTTCATTTCGAGCGCAGATGCATCTACAGGTACTATGATAGAATAGGCCGAATTCTGGTCGGCAATAACAAGTTCCGGTACACGGCTACTGCAGGAACTCACTGCCATCAGTAATAATATAAAGCGATAATAAACTCTCATTTTTACGGGTATTCTTTGGGTGTATATTTAGTTATAAATAGCAATAGTCTTCGGGGAGATGCTGCCAGAAACATAGCAGCCTCCCAGACAAGTGATCCTTAGAAACGCCGCTGCAACTGCACATAAATGTCGTACTGGTTTCTGAAGATTGCAACATCTGATTTCACATTGTACCACGAGGCATTAATAGAAAAAGTAGTGAGGTATTTTATCTGGCGCTTGTACCCTACCCCACAACTTACGGTCTTATAAGTTGCCAATTGCGTCAGGAAATAACTCGTGCTGAAGTCATCTGGTATATTACCGTAACCAGCGATTGCCGAGAAGTATTCCAAACGATCGTCTCTGAGATAATACCGTGTAGAGAATATGGCAGAATAATAGGTCCTCCTGATAGAGTCGCTATACGTCAGCGATTGCTGAAATACTTTAAAGTTCAGGAAGAAGTCTTTGATCTCTCTGGAAATACCAGCAAGCGGCGATATCATCTGACCACCGTTGAGCTGCAGATAACGTATGCCCAACTCGCCAGAGTAACCATTTTTGAACCCACGATTTATGGAGTAGCCGGCCTTGAACTTGGGGAAGATACTTATGTTGGGTGAGTAAGAAAGGATTGCATAAGAGAACCACTTTTTGTTGTGGGTATAATAAGTGTCGCCTTCAAACTGAAATCCGGTACCGGTTGTACGGCCGGCGTAGTTTATCCTGAGGTTTACCAGCCCCCGATCGTGTCTGCGCGTATACTGCACAGTGGCTATACTGTTGATTTTGGGAAGATTTGACACGTCTACTATACGCGAATGCAAGTAAAACAAGCCTATATCGTTGCGTAACCGCTGCGCAAACAATCTTGCGGCATAATCGATATACCTGGGATTAAGCGTCAATTTCGCCAGTGTATCGGCGTTGCGCCAGGCGGACTCATATTTTTTCTGGTCTTCGAGAAACTCAGCTTTTCTGAACAGGAAATACGGGTTCTGGGGATAGTAACGTCTGCCGCGATCAAGCAGTACCAAACCGGTATCATACTCTTTGAGGTCGTACAAAAGATTGATGGTATAGAATAAAGGCAAAGTATCCTTGGGAGCAACTGTCAATGCCTCATAGTATTCTGCCAATGCACTATCCTTTTCACCTCTGTTGATGTATTCGCGCCCTGACCCTAAACGCTGATCTGTATAGGCGTTGCGGTATCGACTGTTGTAGGGAAAGCTGCGAAACAACTCGCCTGATATTTCATATGCCGTTTTATACTGCTTTGCGTCGGCATAGACCAGCGACTTTCTGAATAACAAATCTTTAGAATCGGGATAATACCTGAGCCCCTGGTCTACATAGAAAAGTGCCGAATCGAAATCTTTTATTGCGCTTTCGATGTTGATGATGTAATTCAACGCATCGACATTATCTGGTTGTTTGTCCAATACTTCTTTCAGTACCCTGAGTGTATTGTAATAATCGTCGTATTGCATAGATTGCCTGCCTGCAGCCAGCGACTGCTCAATGAGGCTGGCGAGGTATTGTCTATTTTCAGGATGTGCTTCGAGCAGTTGCTTGGAGATCTCGGCTGCATCGCTATATCGCTCGTATCCTGCATATACCACAGACTTCTTAAAAAGCAATCTTTCGTCATTGGGATAGAATGCCAGCGCTTCATCAATTGTACGCAATGCGTCGTCGTAACGTTTCTGCACTGTGTATACATTTATAAGGTAATTGATGGCAGCAACGTTGGCATGGTCGTAAAACAAAACAGACTTAAGCGATACCGTTGCACTGTCGTATTCCATTTCGTTCATGTACTGTTTTGCCGACAGTGTGCGCAGTTCCAGAAAATTGGTTCTGTTTATGGGAGTAGGGTTTTCCCTGAACATGCGCTCTGCAATTTCTGAGGCAGCGCCATAGCGTTTCATGGTTTCCAGAATACCCAGCTTCTTTCTCAACAGGTCATAGTCATTGGGGGTATGCTTTAGTCCGAAATTGATCCACTGCAAAGCCTCGATATACATGCCCCGGCTAAATGCGAGATTGATGGTGTAATTGAGTGCTTCCCGATTGTTGGGTTCACGCTCCAGCACACCGCTGAACAACAAGTAAGGGTCTGTGTTCATGTAAAACCTGCCTGCAGTGAGCCTGATATAGGTGTTCAGGCGGAGGACATCATTATTTGTGGGATAGAGTTTCAGTAGTTTGCTCACTACCTCCAGGGCCTCGACATACCGAGACATGGCATCGAGAATAGACACCTTTTTCATCAGGTACTCATAAGAGTTTGGGGTAGATTGGAGTGCGCGGTTGGTATAAGCCAATGAGCTTTCGTAATTGCCTGAGCGGAAATCGAGCGCAAATATGGCTGTGAGTGCTTCCTTGTTGAGCGGATCTTGTTCCAGTACCGCCTCGTAAGCCCGTTTGGCAATCTCTATATATCCCCGATGGGAATATTGCCGGGCGACTGAAAGCTTGTAGTCGAGATACACACTTCGAATAAAGGGATCGGCAGAAAACCGTTCAAAGAGGTAATCGGCAAGCCGGTTGCTCTCTATCCAGTCACCCATCTTTGAGTAAATATTCAACTTCTTGAGCAGCAGGTCACGGTCATTGGGAAAGTACTTCAGACCCATATCTGCATATTCCAATGCCTGCAGGTAGTTACAAGCCTGGTCTTCCATATTGACAAGATAGATGTAGGCGTCGCGATAGCGGGGGTTCTTCTCCAATACATAGTTCAATTCAGAACGGGCACTATCCACCTTTCCGGCCATGGAATATGCATGACCCAACAACAGATGGATGTCGAGGTTCTTAGGAGAGATGTCTATGGCTTTATTGCACATGTTTATTGCTCTCTGGTAGTGCTTGAGCTCAATTTCTCTTTTTGCTTCGTTGTAAAGGTTATCTGATGATTCTATCATCTTCAGCCATTGCCCCTGAGCGGGAATGGTGAACAACAGAAAAACAAATAACAACAAGGGGGTTAATCTCATTTTATGCCTTTTATTTTTAGCCTGCCTAAATACAGGATCTTTTATGTTTAGTAGAACAAATATTGAGGCGCTACCCTGCCAAAATGGCTAAGTTGCACCCTTTCCAATCAGGGATTAGTGGTTGCCGCCATTTCACTCTTCTTCTTGGGCTGCATCCCGAATCCTTGCCGCTGCATATTACCCCACACGTGTTTCCGGCCAGTAAGAAAGTTGAAATATCCCTGAATGGCAAAAAACATGATAAGGGGGTGGTAAATAAATGGCTCAAGAAATGCCATCAGACAGAGTCCGATGGTCTCGCCCCAGGTTTTGTAATACTTGAACGTGATCTGATCCCAGAGCAATGCCAGTGTGGTGATCATGACAGAATAAGTATAAACGAACACGATAAGGATAATAGCAAACGGCCAGTTGATCTGACCGGTAACGATAAGGTAGATATAAAAAAGCACCCCTGTAAACTCCACGATAGGCGCCAGCAATTCGTACATAAATGCATACGGGAACACAATAAGTCCCAGTTTGCCATAGCGGGGATTGAAGATGATTTTGCGGTGAATGCTCATGATCTGTGCCAGACCACGCCCCCATCGGGACCGTTGCCTGCCGAAGACCTTGAGCGTAGTAGGGCCTTCTGTCCAGCAGAGCGTACTTGGTACATATTTTACCGCATACTTCTTCTTATTGTCCTTCATATATGCACACATACGTGTGATCATATCCATGTCCTCTCCAAACGATTTGGAGTCATAACCGCCAGCTTTTACCGCTACTTCCTTATCAAACATTCCCAACCCACCAGATACATTGGGTACTGAATTGATGAGATCCCAACCCATTTTCCCGAGCATGTAGGCACGGATGTACTCCATTTCCTGAAACCTGGGTATAAGGCGGCGCGGCGGGCGTACACGAATCATAAGCCCCTCGTCCACGTCGCAGGAATTGACCATGCGGAGGGTGGCTCCGGAAGCGATGACCCGCTTAAAATCCTCGACAATATGCACATACCCACACTCTGTACACGGCTCCCCTACTTCTTTCACCTTGGTCGTTTCCTCGTCCATGAAGGGCTTGATGAGCTTGATGAGTGTGTCCTTATCAAGTATACAATCCACATCTGTACAAAGAAAGTACTCAAATGTAGAGATGTTGATACCTGCGTTTGAGGCATCTGCCTTACTCTTTCCGTTGACCTTATCTACCACCACCAGCTTGTCGTAAGCCCTGTTGGTAGATTTGAAGATTCTCTTAATGGGCTGACTGTTGAGTTTTTCCCGGAATGCATATTCAACATGCACCAACTCAAATTCATCGATGAGCTTTTCCAAAGTTTCGTCGGTACTGCCATCGTTCACAATTATGACCTCAAACTTGGGATAGTTGAATGTAAGCAGCGAACGTACGTTGGATATGATTGTTACCCCCTCGTTGTAAGCCGGTGCTATCACCGAAATGCCCGGTGCAAGCGGAGACTCAACAATGATATTGAAATCGATAGAGGCATTTTTTTTCATGTACCGCTGAATGGACATGAGCGACATAATGGCTAGAAGCGCATATGCCATAAGCAGGGAAGTACCGTAAATAAATACAGCAGACTGATAGAACACCCCAACGGAATCCCAAAAAGTACCACCAGCAAAAAAATTATAAAGTACCCCCATACTAAACTATCAAATACGCTATCAAAAATTTCCACTAAGTAGTAGCCGGTTCGGGTCTACGTGGTGATTTTGGTTTATCATCGGCCTTCTTCTTAAATCCGGTACGTTGCATGTTACCCCAACTGTGTGTGCGGTTGGTAAGCTGAAAATAGTATCCTCTTAGCGAGAAGACCACAATAAGCGGATGGTAAATCAGCATTTCTATAAATACCATTGAAACAATACGAATCACATCTTTCCAGGTCTTGTAGTACTGAAACGTAAGTTGGTCCCACAACACGGAAAGCGACGAAATCATTACCGAATAAGTGTATACAAAAATCAGCAGGATAATGGCATATGGCCAGTTTACCAGGCCAAAATAAATAAGGAACAGGTAGTAAATAATACCTAGAAACTCTACTACCGGTGCAAGCAGCTCAAAAAAGAAATTGTAAGGAAATACAACCATGCCCACTCTACCGTAGGCAGGATTGAAGAGCATCTTTTTGTGTGCCAGCATCAGTTGCAACAGTCCTCTTGCCCACCGTGTGCGCTGCCTCATAAAGATCTTTACAGAAGTAGGCC
>JAIOYR010000117.1 GCA_021740995.1 Taibaiella sp. | reverse complement strand
CTCCTGAAAGCGGTATCTGTAGAGATGCCGCTTTTTTTATTGGTCTCTGTGTGTTAAAAGGCGTACTTGATTGTTATCTGATTTTATAGATACAAACTATAGTGCTGTTGCGCGAAGTGACATCATTATACAAAGGGTATTCAAAATTCTTGGGGTGATATCTGTAGATAATCATAAAGTAGTCGTTTTGCTCCATAGTGCCGAGTTGTATACTTTTTGGCTTTTGGCAGGCAGCATTGCCAGATTGTTGGAGATATAAAGGTCAAAGCCAGTTGAATAACATAACTACCGTTGACATAGCCTGTAAGTCTCTGTATCGGTTCGTCCCAGGCTATCCCATATTCTTTGTAGGAAACCAGCGAGATGAGTGAAGCTACAATCAACAACATAATACCCGGGTATTAGACTTTCATGATCTTAAGCAGAAAACAGAAAACAACTATAAAGAATAAAAATGTTTGGAGCAAATAAAATTTTGGAATTTGTTATTACAATTCCCTAACTTTATCGACTCAAAATTCCCTTTCGTAACATAAACATTAAACTAAGAACAAGAAAATGAAAAAAACATTACTAAGCATTGCATTAGCCTGTTTCGCATTTGCGCAAAGTGCAGATGCACAGGTCATTTGGTCTGAGAACTTTGATGGCGCAACAATTCCTGCATTGCCATCGGGCGTAACTCAGGGATCAACCGGTACTCCCGGATGGAAATCAGCAAACTTTGTTGCACCTATTACTACCGGTTGGGCTAGTGCAACAGGCGAGGTTGTTCCAGCACATTCTACACAAATAGGAGTGGTAGATGATTGGAATGACTCTGTAACCAATAATCTTAATGACACATTAAAATCAGGAATATTCAGCCTTGCTGGTTCTACGGAGCCGTGGTTCAATTATTCTTATTTCTTTTATAAAGCTACAAGAACAGCTACCGGTCGTACGGAGCGTGCATACGTTTTAGGTTCTATCGACGGTGGTTCGACATGGTCTGTACTGGATTCTCTGGAGCCATGGGCTTTCCAGAGTGTTTGGTTTATGGGACATGTTAAACTTACTTCCTTGCTTCCTTCTGCAACTGCACGTGTAGCTATCCGTTACACAGATGGTGGCGACCATCTGCTGGGTGTAGCTGTAGACTCACTGGAGGTTACAAACCTTAATACCAGCCAGGCTGCGGCAACAGCTGTTGGTTATAACAGTGCACTTGATGGGGTTTCTGGTAATGGACAGCCTGTTGCATTTTTAATTCAAAACAGAGGTATTACTATCACCAATTTCGTAGCTAAATACACTATCAATGGTGGTGCTGCTGTAACACAGACGTTTACCCCAACTCCAGCATTATCTGCTTATGCATCGGCAAGTTATACATTTACTACTCCTATCTCCGGCGCAGTAGCAGGAACTAATACTGTAGTAGTAACTATCACACAGGTGAATTCTGTAGCTAATACAGAAGCTGATTCAACTGAAACTGCAACTTTTGCTTACGCGTCTGCAGCATCACAGCGTCAGGGTCTTATAGAAGAATTCTCTTCTTCTACTTGTCCTCCATGTAAGTCATTCAATGACATGTATGACCCACTTTGTCTTTCGATGAATGTAAACACAGCAGGAACTAACATCAATGTTATAAAATATCAGATGAACTGGCCTAGCCCAGGAACTGACAAGAGCTACAACAGCGATGGCAGCCTCCGTAGAGGTTACTATGGCGTTTCAGGTATACCTGACCATTTTGTGAACGGCAGACCAAGTAACACGTCTGATTATTCAGGCGAATTGACAGGCTCTAAGGCAGCACAATCTTTCGTAGAAATGTCTATAACTTACAATGTAGATACTGTACGTAAGAAGTTAGGTGTTATGCTGAATGTAACTCCACGTTTCACTAAGACTGGTTCTTACAAAGTGCACATAGCTGTAATGGACAAATATTATGAGAACACTACGCACACTACCGGTCAGCTGAAATACTACCATGTAATGCGCCAGATGTTACCAACCGGATCAGGTCGTTCTATATCCAGCTTTACAGATGGTGTAACTCAGTCTTTTGTTGATACCGGTATTGCATTCACTTATGGTAACTGGTCTGCTGGTTCTTCTACTTACCCAGCACAGGGTAGCAACAAGTTCTGGAGCAACCCACTTACTGGAAGCGAAGTAATAGCATATATACAGGATGATGCTACTAAATCAATCATGCAGTCTGTATTCTCATTGCCAGCTGGCTTTTTGAATGTAAGCACTGTGGCCAAAGTTGAAAGCATCAGCATTAATCCTAATCCAACAAAAGGTGCTGCTAACCTGCAGTTCGAGTTGCTGGAAGAAGGTAACGTACATGTAACTGTTATGGACTACACAGGAAGAGTAGTAAGTGAAGTTGCTAACAAAACAATGACTGCAGGTATGCACAATGTTGCAATATCTACTGAGAACATTGTACCAGGCAACTACATCGTGGTTATAGGTACTGAAAGCGGTAACAAGGCTGAACGCCTTACTGTTATCAAATAATCTCAGTCAAGATTATAATTAAGACGGCTGCTCTGATAAAGGGCAGCCGTTTTTGCGTTTAGGGAAACAAGCTGTTAGAAAAGTAAATGGAGATAGTACAGGTAATTACTTTTTGTAATACTTCAGTTTCAGTTGTTGACCGTCAAATTGGGCATAGCTATCGTAGCGTATCCAGTCGCCGAGGTTGACGTAAAGGCTGTTTTGAGGCAGTGGGTATTCTATGGCTATATGCCTGTGGCCGAAGATGAAATAGTCGATTTGTTGTGTCTTGAGTGTGTCAAGGCAGAACTGTACCAGCATTTCTTTGTCGGGGCCCAGAAATTCCTTAATGGGTGTGTCGGCGTGTTTGGGCCCCAGACGGCTAAACCAGCCTGCCAGAGCTACTCCGGTATCAGGGTGTACCCTGCGGTAGAGCCACTGCGAGAGGGGGCTGCGTAGCACGGCCTTCAGCACTTTGTAGCCCGTGTCGCCGGGCCCCAGACCATCGCCATGGGCTATAAAGAATTTCTTGCCGTTTATTTCCCGAATGATATGCGTGTGATGCACGGGTATATCGAGCTCGTGGGCAAAGTAGTCGAGCATCCAGAGGTCGTGGTTGCCTGTGAAAGCTTCGATGTGCAGGCCTGCATCGCGGAGCTGTGCTAGCTTGCCCATAAACCTGGTGAAGCCGCGTGGTACTACGTTTTTGTACTCGAACCAGGTATCAAACAAATCGCCTACTAGGAATAACTGCTCTGCATCTGCGGCTATTTCGTCGAGCCAGCTACATATTCTTCTTTCTCTGTTGAGGCTGGTGGCATGGTCTGGGATACCCAGGTGGAAATCGGATGCGAAGTATATTTTTTTGCCTTTAGGTAGCTCCATGCTGTTGTAATATATATTGTGATCAGACCCTTGCCAATGTAGCACTCTGTGCAGCATATAGCTGCCTGAACTCACAAAGTTATTAATTCTAATGATGTTTGTGGGGAGAATGGTGTGAGTGTTTATTAGGGACATTGGATAAATACAGATAAAAAGAGATGACACGAATATCACGAAATGTGGTGCTGGTTATTTTTCGACTATTTCTGACCGGGTTATAGCCCTTTTATCCCCGACTTAAAGGACGGGGCTTCATTTTTTGTGCTATTTAAACCATCTATTATGTTGTAGCAGACTACTGGAATGGGCGATTACCTCTTTAAATGAAGTAACCTCACGCTATTTAAATGTACTATACCAACTGTAGGAATTTGCGCCAGCACTTATATGTGAAGACGCCGAGAAGATTATCTCTCTGGTAGTTTTGTTATAAGTCAACTGATATCTGGTATTCATTGATTCTCCACTTCCGTAGGTAACTTCAAAATCGGTCATAGTTTCCAAGTCGAGTATCTGACCTTTCACTTCGATCTGTTTTTTATTCTTCTTCTTTATGTCGAATCTTACTGTTGGGTGTGATGTAGTATTATTGCCCACTCCTGCACGGCTAAATGAGTAGTTATGGGTCCAGTTGTAAGTGCCTTCCAATTCGGAAGCATACTTGAATTTTTCCTTTCGGCAAGAAAGCAACAATGCTGAAAGAGTAACCAATATAATAAGGACAATTCTAAAGGCTGATAAGGGAAACATAAATCGTTTTTGATATAAAGTACCAAAAACCATGCCATTTATGCCGTGTTGTTCTTCCTATCAGTTCAATCGGTTGGTGGCGCGGTCTTTTACGAGTTCGAGCACCAGTTCCAGTTGTTCTTCGCGGGAGAGGTTGCTGTTGTCGAGCAGGATGGCGTCTGTGGCCTGGCGCAGGGGGCTTTCTTCGCGGGTGGCGTCTATGTAGTCGCGGAGCTCCAGATTGTGTCTTATTTCTTCAATGGTAATGGCGTGATTGGTGGCGTAGAGCTCCTTGAACCGGCGCATGACCCGTACCTCGGGTGCGGCGGTCATAAAGAGCTTTAGCTCTGCTGCGGGAAATACGGTAGTACCTATATCTCTGCCGTCCATTACTATGCCCTTGCCGGTGCCCATCTGCTGCTGCTGCGCTACTGCAAAGGTGCGGACGGCTTTGATGGCTGCTACCTGGCTTACCTTCTCGGATACCAGCATCTCGCGGATATAGGGTTCTGCATCTTCGTCGTTGAGGTAGATGTCTGATGCCTGGCGGTGCTCGTTGAACACGAATGAGAGGTTGATATCGGCAAGTGCCCGTGATACGGCTTCGGGATTATCGAAATCGACGGAGTTGCGCAGAAAGTAAAGAGTGATGGCCCGGTACATGGCGCCACTGTCTATATAATTATATCCGAGCTTTACAGCCAGCTCGCGGGCAAGGGTGCTTTTGCCGCAGGATGAGTAACCGTCTATTGCTATAATTATTTTGTGGGCAGACATAGTGCAAAGATAGGGTGATTTTTTAGTGGGAGGTATAAAGTGGGAGGTATAAAGTGGGAGGTAGAAGGTAGAAAGTCGAAGGTAGAAAAGTCGAAGGTAGAAAGGTAGAAAGTAGAAAGTGGTGAGTTGCCGGTGATACTAAAAAAATACGCCCCTGATGGCAGGGGCGTAAAGTATATAAGTTACAATTGATGTTTGTTATTTGTTCCAGAGCGATGGGTCGCTGTTGTTGATGGCTGCGTTGTAGCCAAAGTCATTTACTTTTTGAGTAGCGGTATCTATGATTGAATACCTCATCTCTATAGCTCCATACTGTCCGTAAGTGACATTGGAGAAAATATAACCTACACCGAAAAGTACTTTTCCTTCGTACTGCTGATTGGGGATAAACAAAGAATCGCCTACTACAGTAGCTTTGATGGGGGTTCTGAAGTAGTTGTAAAAATTCTTGATCACTACATCGTACACATCGGTGGTAGGCTCTATGCTTATGGGGTATTGGGCGGCAAGGGTAATACTTCCTTTTTCAAACACGGTCCAGTTTCCCAAAAACTTGTCTCTGCTTACTTTTTCGCAGTTGGTGCCTTCATAGCCCGATGCACAGGTGCAGGCGCCATCGTTACATACGCCCCCGTTTGCACAGACTATGGTTTTGCATTTGTCTCGGTTGCAGGAGGTATAAACAACAGCAGTAAAAGCTGCTATAGTAGCTAATGAGGATATAATAATGGTCTTAAAAGGGAATTTCATCAGTATAAGTTGTGTTTAGCAGCTCAAAGATAATAAAATAAGTAAAAATGTCAAACTGCTACTCCTGATTAAACACAGGTGAGTTGCAGCATTAAGAGGTTAAATATATTCCAATATAGCCACTTATGTACAAAATGGTAAAAATATTTTTTTGTGCTATTCTATTTCGGCTTTGTATGCTTTTATGCCACGGTATATAGCGATGGCAACTTCGTATTGGCCCTTGTCTGAATTGAGGTAGGCTTCTTCTTCTATATTGGTGATAAAGCCTATCTCTACCAGCACCCCGGGCATGGCACTACCTGCGAGCACTTCCAGTCCTTTTTGTTTTACGCCGAGGTTTGTGCGACCTGCAATTGCGAATTGTTCCTGAATTTTGGAGGCGAGGGTTACGCTCTTTCCGAGGAAAGCCTGTGCGTATTGCTGCACAATTATCTCGGTCTGCGGGTCATTTTCGTTGAGCAAGCCCGGTTCTTCGCTTACATTATCGCCATATTCGCCAATGGCGTCCTTCTGCTGACCGGCTCTGTGCAGGCCCATAACGTAGCTTTCGCAACCATCGCGCTTGGTAACGTGGTGGCGCACCGACTTGTAGATGGGTTGCTTTACGGTTTTGCCATTTTTGCGTTTTACGTTTTTGTAGCCCTGTAGTGTGCGGGTGTAGGTAAAGGGTGTAGAATTGACGTGAATAGAAATAAAGAGGTCTGATTTGCTTTTGTTGGCAATCTCGTGGCGCTCTACAAGCGATGGATATGCATCTTCGGTGCGGGTGTAGGTTACCTGCATGTTTTTCATGCTGTCCGACAATAGTTTGCCCAGTTTGAGCGTTACAGCGAGTGTAATGTCTTTTTCGTTAGAAATAGCACCCTGCGCACCGAAGTCTTTTCCCCCATGCCCGGCATCCAGTACTATTTTGGTTACCTTCTTGCCTTTGGCTGACAAAGAAGCCGGGTAATAAGAAAGTAATAAAATGAGTATGGATAAAATGCGCATAATATGTTTCACAAAAGATTAAATGTATGAATTCACTAAACGTCGGTATCAAATAGTTATTTTTGCCCGTTCATGAGCCTTAGCGGTAAATTTATTTCAAATTTTTCATCATTGCATCGCTTTGCCTGCTGCATGGCTACTATTTTTATATTCCTTATAACAAATACCGGATTTTGCCAATCTGAAAAGTCAAAACCCTCGTTCAGAACAAAAGCTCCTTCAGATACGACCCTGGCAGATACTACCTACACAGTCAGGGATAGCATAAAACTAAAGAATGGAATAATAGTTGCCGATAGCAGTATTGCGGCTGACTCGCTAACAAAAACAGACAGTTTAAAAAGATCTGGCCTGGAAGAACGACTGGGAATAAAAATATCTAAAGATGCACTGCCATCTATAGTGAAGGCTGCTGCACGGGACTCTGCTGTGCTGGATATGGATAAAGATATCTTTCACCTGTATGGAAAAGCGCAGGTGAACTACGAGGATATGCAACTGAATGCGGGGCAGGTAAACTACTCGCAGGTAAGTAATGTGGTGACGGCAGCCCCGCTGGACCTGAAGAAAGATACCGGCACAGAGCGGCCCTCCTTTAAGCAGGGCAGTGAGAAGTTCACGTATGATTCCATGCAGTATAACTTCAAGAGCAAGCGGGCTATAGTGCGCAATGTAAACTCTCAGTATGGCGAGGGCTTTGTGCATAGCGAGCAGGTGAAAAGGAACCCGGACCAGAGCATATATGGCGCCAATAGTGTGTACACTACCTGTGCGCTGGATAC
>JAIOYR010000025.1 GCA_021740995.1 Taibaiella sp. | reverse complement strand
GGTTCAATATCAGCGGTAGTGACGTGCAAACCGTTGTAAAGGAATTGCAAGGGAAAGTTTCACAAAAATTGAGCCTTCCTAAAGGTTATACAATTACCTATGGTGGCTCTTTTGAAAATATGAATGCAGCCAAAGACAGGTTGGCAGTTGTAGTGCCGGTGGCGTTGTTACTGATATTTCTTTTGCTGTATTTTGCTTTCAACTCTGTAAAACAGGGATTACTCATTTATACTGCCATACCGCTATCAGCTACGGGGGGCATTTTTGCACTTGTATTAAGAGATATGCCATTTAGCATTTCAGCCGGGGTGGGTTTCATTGCCCTTTTTGGAGTAGCAGTTCTTAATGGGATATTGATAGTTTCAGAGTTCAACCGACTTAGAAGAGAAGGTTGGACAGATATTAAGAGGATTGTGGTACACGCTACCAGATCTAAGTTGCGCGCCGTATTAATGACCGCACTGGTGCCTGCCCTTGGATTCATTCCTATGGCTATAAGTACAGGTGCCGGCGGCGAAGTTCAAAAGCCTTTGGCCACAGTGGTTATAGGTGGGCTCATGATATCTACTATGCTTACGCTGTTTGTCTTGCCTTTACTATACATTTTATTTGAGAAAGGGTTCGGGTATTTCAAGCCAGTGAGGCATGCGGCAATGTTGGTCATTGTCATTCTTATGACTTTCGGAGAGGGAAAGGCGCAATCCAAAATTTCGATGAATGCCGCTATAGATAGTGCGCTGAGCAACAACTTCTCGCTGCAGGTTGCGAATTCTGAGATTGCATATTACAAGGCACTTAAAAATAGTGGCTACGACCTGGACAAGACATTGATCATGACTGAATACGGCAGGTACAATAGTCTGGCATTAGACAATCGTATTGCTGTTTCGCAAACTATCCAGTTCCCTTCTGTTTATATTCACCAGAATCAGATAAACAATTCCAATATCCGAATAAGTGAAATGACGCTTCGGCAAAAACAGGCTGATGTGACAGCAAAGGTGAAGCAGGTATACTACAACTTGTTGGTAATGCAGCAAAAGAAGTTGTTACTCTCTGAAGCAGATAGCATTTTCGAAAATTTACTGACTAAAGCAAGGCAAAGATACAAGCTAGGTGATATAGATATTATAGAAATAACTACTACTGAAAGCCAGCGGTTGCAAATAGCAGTCCAACTGGAGGCTTTAGAATCAGATTATAAAGTATTGCTAAACCATTTTAGAGCCCTGATTAACGTCAGAGGTGTTGCAGAACCCAATACTAATGTAGCAATACAATATAATTTACAAGAACAACTGAGTGACTACACCTTGGCAAATAATGCTCTACTGTTGCTATACCAGCAGAGTCTTACGCAATCAGAGTTGGAAAAAAAGCTGCAAACTGCAAAATTGTTGCCCACATTGACTGCCGGTGTAAATAATACTTCAATAATAGGTTGGCAAAAATTTGAGTCAAATCCGGAGCAATATTACGGCGCAGGTAAGCGGTTTACTTCCGTGAATGTTGGTATGGGTGTGCCACTATTTTACGGTGCACAACGCTCAAAAATAACAGCTGCAGAGAAACTGAAAGTGCAACGTGAATTGGAACTAAATAGTGCTAAACTACAGCTGAATACCGAACTGGAGAATGCTAAAAATATTTATAATAAGAGCAGAAGGTCTCTTGATGTGTGGAATAAGAGTTTGTTGCCAAATGCTTCGATCATTATTTCTGCAGCTAACAGCAAGCTTTCACATGGTGAGATTAGTTATCTGGACTGGGTAATTCTCATTAATCAGGCGATGCAGGTTCGAAGTGATTACTTTAATACTGTTGTACAAATGAATGAAGCAGCATTCGAGATTGAAAGGTTATCCAAATTCTAAACAAAAAATAACAATCAAATGAAAAACATAATAATAGTTCTGCTTTGCACCTTATTCATATATGGTTGCAAAGAAGCCGGGAGTCCGGAAAAAGTAGTAAGTAGTAAAGTGGCTGAATCTGTAAGTGGTGACATTGTAACGATGACTGACCAACAATCTAAAAATGCAAAAATAGAAATCGGCTCACCCGAACAAAGGGATATGCATGCTGTGCTGAAAGTAACCGGCAAGATTGACGTTCCGCCTCAAAATTTGCTATCTGTGAGTATCCCACTGGGCGGCTATGTAAAAAGCATGTCGCTGGTTTCGGGACAAAAGGTACGAAAAGGTGATGTGCTGGCCGTACTGGAAGATCCACAATATGTGCAGTTGCAGCAGGATTATCTGACAGCCAAAGCAAGATTGGTATATAGTGCCGGTGAATATGAGCGGCAAAAACAATTGAATGTAAATAAAGCAGTAAGTGATAAGGTGTTTCAACAGGCAACAACTGATTATGAAACGCAAAGGATACTACTTCGCTCTATTGGAGAAAAATTACAGCTTATTGGAATAAACCCGGACAAATTGAGTGAAGGTAACATTTCGAGAAGTGTGAAGGTTTATTCAGCCATTAGCGGGTATGTTTCGAGTGTAAATGTGAATTCGGGTAAGTATGTGAACCCTACTGATGTCCTGTTTGAAATAGTAAATCCGGATCATTTACATCTTGCCCTGACTATATTTGAAAATGACTTAAAGTTGCTGAATATAGGGCAGAAAGTAGTCTGTTATGGCAACGGCGATAAAGATACCCGGTACTCAGCTGTAATTAATATCATTAATCCGGGTGTAAATTCAGACAGAGCTTCGGAGGTGCATTGTCATTTTGTAAATAATGGATTGGATTTGCGGCCTGGTATGTTTATGAACGCTGAAATAGAGCTAAATAATGCTAATGTTACTTGTTTGCCAGTAGATGCTATAGTGAAATGGGAGAATAAAGACTATGTGTTTTCGGAAATAGCTAATAATACTTATAAGATGATACCTGTAAAGGTGGGGGCACCCAGCGAAGGTTTTGTACCGGTTTTATCTGAGTTGTCTGGTACGAAGATAGTAATTCATAATGCATATGCTCTATTAATGAAGATGAAAAATACGTCTGAATAGTTATGTTGATACGGTATATATATGCATGATTCGGGGGAAGTAATGACGGAAAATAGGGCTGTTAACAGACTGTGTAAATGCTCTTTTTTAACAATTTTGTAATAGCATCAGGCAGTATTTTTGATAGAGTAATTACAAAACAAAAACAGTATAACGGCTATGAAATCCAGATTATTTCCCGTCATCGTTACTGCTGCGCTTACATCTGTAGTAACTTTATTCTTTGCATCACGCCTGCTGAGGCAAGACGCTTATCTTATACCTGAAACCAACAGGCCATCATCTGTCAATTTTGCAGGTTATGCAAGTAATGCCGGCGTGGCAGCACCTGCCAATTTTGAGATGGCAGCCGAGTCTTCGGTAAAGTCGGTGGTGCATATAAAAACGGCTACACAGGCTCGTATTATCACCGACAACAGTATGGGCGACATATTCAGCCAGATGTTTGGGCAGCGCCAGTATTATATTCCCTCGCAAACAGGCTCTGGCTCTGGTGTGGTTATTTCGCCGGATGGGTATATAGTCACTAACAATCATGTGGTGGCTGAAGCCAGCGAGGTTACTGTGACTTTCAACGACCGCTATACCGCCAAGGCTACTGTTGTAGGAACCGACCCATCCTCGGACATAGCAGTGCTGAAGGTAGATGGAGATAAGGATATGTCGTTTATGGAATTTGGTAACTCTGACGATGTGAAGCTGGGGCAATGGGTAATGGCGGTAGGATTTCCCCTCAACCTGGATGCAACCGTTACCGCAGGCATAGTGAGTGCCAAGGGTCGTTCAATAGGAGTGAACAAACAAAGAACCGGTGCTACTGCCATAGAGTCATTTATACAGACAGATGCGGCTGTAAACCCTGGTAATAGTGGAGGTGCACTCATCAATACATCCGGCCAACTAGTGGGTATCAATTCGGCTATTGCCTCGCCAACCGGTTCTTATGCAGGCTATTCATATGCCATTCCAGCCAATATCGTACGCAAGGTAGTGAATGACCTGATGCGCTATGGTACCGTGCAGCGTGCCTATATGGGTATTGAGTATCTGGATAGTCGTACTGCAACTCCAGAGCAGCTAACAGCTGTGGGGCTGGATAAGATGGAAGGTGTATACATAACTGATGTAAAGTCAGCCGGCGGTGCCGCACAAGCTGGGCTGAAAAAGGGTGATTTTATTACTCACATTAACGGTGTGCCTGTGAACAATGCTGCCGAAATGCAGGGTCAGATAGCTCGCTTCCGTCCCGGCGACAATATAAATGTAATGTTTAGCCGCAGTAGCAAAACTATGAATGTATCAGTAAAGCTTACTAATCTGAACGGAACGACAGATATCCTGAAGAATGGTGCTCCTGCAAAACTGATGGGTGCTACATTCAGGACGCTGACAAATGAAGAAAAAAGCAAGTATGGTATCGATCGTGGAATTGTGGTATCTGATCCAGGTACCGGCAATTTTGCTAAGCAGACCCAGATAGTAAAGGGATTTGTAATAACAGGTGTCAACAATAATCCGGTAGCTTCTGTTGGTGATTTGCAACAGATGCTTTCGGCTCATGGCAATGTGCAACTGGCTGGCTTTTATCCCGGCAAGCAGGGGGTGTATTACTATGTATTGAGTAATGCAGGGAATGTAGAATAGGTACTTGATATAGTATACTATATTGTTCATTATCAGCACTATAGACTAATCAATTTCAATTAATTGATTAATCTATAGTGCTTTTTTTTTTGTTTATGGAGGGGATTTTATAGCGATTGTTCATAGTGTTTAGTCCACTTGTATCTCACCTTCATTGTCTGCCCGTGTTACCCTACTTTTCTTTTTGCTTCGCCAAAAAGAAAAGTAGCAAAAGAAAAAGGCGATTTTTTATTCACATCTATTTGTCTTTTCATTGGCGTTCATGAATCGCTCCGCTGGTTGCCAAAGGCTCCGCCGGCAAAAAAATAGCTATACGCTGTTATCTGATGCTCTATTCAGCTACATGGCGCTAGCTTTATTCGTATAGATAATGATTCTCAATGGCACTCATGAAAAAAGTTCTGCCTATTGCGTACTTCTATTTTAGGTCATCAAAAGCTTGAAGCTACAGGCTTCAATTATCGCGTCCCAAACCACATCTACGGCATAAAGAAGGCGCCATCATATGCTCAGCTACATCGGTCTTATTGTCATGTGTTGTAAATACATATAGTATTTCACTATTTAAATGGTTCCAGCTGAATATATTTTATAATATTACGCTGATAAGTTGTATGTCCAGACGGTATTCTTTACTCAATGACCGGTAGCACAATGTGAGACGGATGGTTGGCACTGGAGTATATGCGAATAAGGGATGATACAAAGTCTTCTTTGTCACAAGTATAGATGTTTACAAATTGCTGAGGGTTGCGGTCGGCAAGTGGAAACCAACTACTTTGAATCTGCACCATAAGGCGGTGACCTTTTTTGAAGACATGCGCCACATCCGGTAATTTATAGCTTACTTCTGTAATGCGTCCGGGTGCGAATGCTTCGGGATACTCAAAACTGTTGCGGTATTTGCCCCGCATTATCTCGCCCCTCACCAGCATTTGGTAGCCTCCCATGGGGTAGTCTTTACCATTGCCCTTGCCATCAATGCTGTCAATGTAAGAGAACTTATCGGGGAATACATCGATTATTTTTACTATAAAGTCGGCATCTGTGGTGGATAAACTGGTGAAAACATTCGCGGTAATGGCACCTGCAATACTTAAGTCATTGTTTAGAATATCTGTTGTAAATGTAAGAACATCAGTACGATAGGATGCAAATCGTTGATCGTCGGTCATATACTCTGAGGTGCGCCGTGTAATCACACCATCTACAAAGGGTACCGGCTTGTTAGGGTCGCTCAGGTACTCATTGTAGCCGGTGCGGTCGCTGATGGATGGGGTAGTGTAAGAAAGGCTGCCATTTTTATGTAAGTACATTTCTTTATCAGTATGATGGGCAGGTGGCCAACTATTAAAGCTGCGCCATTCATTGGCGCCAGTGAAGAATATGCTCACTTCCGGTATTTTGTTTATATCACCCTTGCCACGCAGGTAGTATTCAAAGAAGGGTATTTCCAGGTTTTCCTGGTACCATTTGGCGGTATTGCTGCCAAAACGCACATTTCCGAGGTATTCACCGCTATTTCTTGACCAGCCGCCATGGCTCCAGGGTCCCATTACCAGCTTATTGTTGTTGTGTGCTTTTCGTTCTATTGATTTGTAGAGCTCCCATGCTCCAAAACAGTCTTCGGCATCGAACAGGCCACCGACAACCAGAGTGGCTACACCATCGGGTATGTGCTGCACATATTTGCGGGTATTGCGCACCTGCCACCACTGGTCGTAGTTTGGGTGGGCATATAGGTCCTTCCAGAATTCGATGCTGTCGCCCATTAGTTTTGCCAGGTTTTTGATAGGACCTGTTTCTAAATAAAATTTGTAAGCATCCTTTGTATAATATTGAAAACCAGATGAATAAGTAGTAGTAGGTTTTGGGCGTGGTTTCCCAAAGCTACTATAGAAATTAAAGGCATCCATTACCATGAGTGCGCCATTGTGATGAAAATCGTCGCCAATAAACCACTCTGTAACCGGGGCCTGTGGACTGGATGCCTTCATGGCGGGGTGCTGGCTAAGGGCACCCATGGTGGCATAAAAGCCCGGATAGGATATACCAAATATACCAACGTTTCCATTATTGTTTTTTACATTCTTCAGCAGCCATTCTATAGCATCGTAGGTGTCGCTAGCCTCATCTATATCGTTATTTTTCTTATTTGGAGTGTAGGGTCTTACGTCTACATATTCACCCTCGCTCATCATTTTGCCGCGCACGTCCTGCAACACTATTATGTATTCTTTACGAAAATAGGACATATAATGATTTGTCCAAAACGCCTTGAACTTAGTCTCGCCATAAGGGGCGATGGAGTAGGGTGTTCTGTTCATGAGGATGGGGTGCTGTTCTTTAGCGCCTTTGGGTGCATAGATGGTGGTATATAGTTTTTTGCCATCGCGCATGGGTATGTATACTTCCTGTTTGGTGTAGTGGCTGAGCAGCCATGCGGACTCTGCATTTTTGGCAGACTGTGCTGTAGCAACAAAAGGAAAAAAGGCAGCAAGCAGAATAATGATGTTTCTCATTACAGACATTTTAGGAAACGTAAAAATATATGTTGTTTCTCTTTTTGTGGGAAAATGTTTTTGATTTAGGTGTGGGACACTTTTGGAAGTGTGGCACACCGAGGGGTATTATGAATTGCTCATTGTAAAATGAGATTATGGTTTAGGCGGACTTTATCGTAATTATCTATACTCAATAATGCCGTTAGATGTCATTTCCCGATATTTGTAAAAAAATTTCCTTTTTCCTGTAACTTTTTTCTGCAACAAACGATATAATAGAGAATGGACGCTAAACAGTACAATAAATGTGTGCAGGAATGGGCAGATGCTCTGTTTCGGTTTGCATGTAAGTGTACGGGGCAGCAGAGCGATGCGCATGATGTGGTGCAGAGTAGTTTTGAGGTGCTGTGGCAAAAGAAAGATGAAGTAGCACCTGAAAAAGCAAAGGCGTTCCTGTTTCAGGTGGCTTACCGGCAGTCGGTAGATAACTATAGGAAACGGTCGCGGATTACGTTTAAAGATGCGCCGGAAGATAGCTATACGCCCGGCAACCCGGACCTGAAAAAAATACTGGACAGAGCATTGGCGCAGCTGGATGAGCAGTCGAGAGCACTGGTGTTGCTAAAGGATTATGAGGGGTATAGCTATGAAGAAATAGGGCAGATAGCAGGGCTCAATGAATCGCAGGTGAAGGTGTATCTGTTCAGAGCAAGGAAGGCATTGAAAGAATATCTGGTAAGTGTAGAAAACATTATATAAGATGATAACGTGGAAGAACTATGAGGAGTATATGATGATGCACGCCGATGGCGAGCTGCAGCCGGCTGAGGAGCAGGAGTTGATGTCGTTCTTATATGACCACCCCGAGCTGCAACATGAGCTAACGGCTTTCTCGATGGCTAAACTAATACCGGATACTGAGCTGGTGTATAATAATAAGGCGGCACTACTGAAACCGATACACGAAAAGAAAGTAATTGCCTTCCCTACATGGCGGCGATATGCGGTAGCGGCAGGTGTAGCAGCTATAGTATGTTTTTCCTTCTTCAAGCTTAGTAATAACACTACTGATAGCCGCCCAACTATAGCAGCAATAGAACCAGCAAAGACGACAGAGACTACCGCAGCCGTAGCAGCAACCACGACTACTAAAATAACACCTACAGCGCAGCCAGTAGTAGCAGCAACAAAAGTAGCACCTGTGAATGAAGATGTAATAACACAGCCTATAAACAAACCCAAACACACCACTGTGCAGCATAATGTATCGGTAGCAGTACATGCAACTGCAAACAATGACCGGCAGGGTGAGGGAAGCAGAAATGCGGTACAGCCCA
The DNA here is from genome assembly GCA_021740995.1 of Taibaiella sp. Lineage (GTDB taxonomy): Bacteria > Bacteroidota > Bacteroidia > Chitinophagales > Chitinophagaceae > Nemorincola. The sequence continues at coordinate 35,946 of JAIOYR010000025.1, read as the reverse complement.
TAACTGTAAAGGCTATAACCAAGGCAGAAGATTATATGACTGCCAATGCAGTAGCTATGGAAAAAAGTGAGCCTGAAAAATATGAGCCTGAAATTGTAACAAACGTACCGGCTCTTGCGATACAGATACAGGAGGAGGTAGCAACGCAACAACAGTCAATACTAAACAATCTTCCTATAAACGACCTGAAAAAGCAAGGCATGGAACAGGTAGCAACCGCACTGGCCAGCGGGTATGACCGGGTAAATGCCATAAGGCATGGAATTGCTGAAACAAACATCTCCCTCAGAATAGAAAAAAGAAAACTAATCGTATCCTTTTAATTAACACAACCACAAAACTAAAAAGTTATGAAACTCAGAATTTGCGCTATAGCTGCTATAGCAGGCTCGCTTTTTGCCAACAATGTACTGGCTCAGGAAACCACTGCCGAAGGTGCAGGAAAAAAGAAACATTCAAAGACACTTTCCATATCCAATCGTGGAATTCATTTAGATAATAATACTGATACTGCTTTCAAATCGAAAACAGGAAAGCTGGATAAAAAAGATACTGACGATAAGCAGGGTAGTTTCAAGGCGACCTTCTCAATGATAGATATAGGTGTTAATATGCTCAATGACAATACCGTATATACAACCCCATCGGTAATGAGTTATCTGGCTGTGCCATCTGCAAAACAGAATGAAGATCTGTTTAATCTGCGTCCATCAAAGTCTATCAATGTGAATATTACCCCTATAGGAGTGAAGTTTATGGCCTTAAAGACTAAAAAGCAGCGCCTATATATTTCTACCGGCTTGGGTTTACAGATATACAACTTCCGCTATGAAGAAAATCTGAGCTATGCCAAGAACCCAAACAGAATAATAATGGATACAATAGATTTTCAGAAAAATAAACTGGCAGTGAGTTATGTAAACATCCCACTGATGGTGACTGCTAAAACCAAATTGCACAAAGGTACCTGGCTGGTATATGGTGCCGGTGTAACCGCTGGCTATCGTATGACCAGTGTAAACAAACAGGTATCTGACGAGCGGGGTAAGGTAAAGACCCGTGGCAACTTTGGGCTGGCAGATTATAATACTTGTGCTACAGCAGAGTTTGGCGTAGAGGGTATTATCAGGTTCTTTGCCAGCTATCAGCTTACATCGCTTTACGATAATGGCATAGACCAAAGACCAATAAGCATAGGCGTAAGATTTGGTGGCATATAGTTTTGGGAATTAGTAATTAGTATTTAGGAATTGGGTCCCGATAGCTATCGGGATGGGAATTGGGGATCTGGGATTAATGTTATCTCGATACGCTCAACTTTTGACTTTCGACTTATTTCCTTTGACTTATTTCTTTCGACTCAAAAATAAATCTCTGAATTTTGTAACGTAATGATAAAATCATATCTTACGTTACAAAATTCGCTCCAAACCTAAAGAGTATGACTTACGTTCGTCCGAAATTTCGCCATCCCGGTTTGCCAAAGAATAAGTTGGGATATACCATGTCGTTTTATGAGGGTGCGTTGTCTACACTCTGTGCCGGGTGCGGACACGACTCTATAAGTGCCGGTATTGTACAGGCGGCTTTCGAGATGAATATAGAACCGCACAAGTTGGCTAAGCTATCGGGTATAGGTTGCTCTTCCAAGACTCCTACCTACTTTCTCAGCAACTCGCATGGTTTCAACTCGGTGCATGGGCGCATGCCATCGGTAGCTACCGGAGCCAACCTTGCCAATAAAGAGCTGATATACTTTGGGGTGTCGGGAGACGGTGATACTGCGTCGATAGGCATGGGGCAGTTCGTACATGTGATTCGCCGCAACCTGAACATGGTATATATAGTAATGAACAATGGTTGCTATGGGCTTACCAAGGGACAGGACAGTGCTACTGCTGATCTGGGGTCAAAGAATAAGTCGGGCAATGTAAATTTGTTTGAGAACATAGACCTTGCTAGCCTGGCAATAGAGTTGGGTGCGGGTTTTGTAGCACAGAGTTTCAGTGGCGACAAGACACAGATGGTGCCGCTAATAAAAGCAGCTATGGCGCATCCGGGTTTTGCATTTATAAATATTATATCGCCCTGTGTCACCTTCAATAACAATGTGGGGTCTACCAAGTCTTACGACTATGTACGGGAACATATAGAGGCTACGGGTACTATAGACTTTGTGCCGGAAATGAAGGAAATAACCACCGATTATGCCGATGGAACAGTAAAGGGTGTGAAAATGCACGATGGCTCCATGCTGCAACTGCACAAGCTGGCACAGGAGTGGGACCCTGAGGACAGGTTGAGTGCTATAAATGCTATAAAGAATGCTGCAGCCAGAAAAGAGATACTGACCGGGTTGCTATACATCAACCCAGAGACGCGGGATTTGCATGCCCTCATCAATACTAGTGACACACCACTAAATATGTTGGGTAAGGATGTGCTGTGCCCGGGTAGCGAGGCACTGAAGGGAGTGAATGAAGGGTTGCGGTAAGGGATTAATTAATTTTCCTTTTAGAACTGTAAATAAATTTAGATACGCTGTTTCTTAATAATTCCGGAAGCTGTAGAAACGAATGTTGTATTGTTCTTTCATGCCGGGGGAGATGGTGTTGATAACAAGTGCTTTGATTCTTTTGTTCTGCAAGGCATGTCCGCTGAGAAAACTTTCCAGGTCTGCATCGTTATTTTCCAATCTGCTTATCAGTACCGGATGGCGCATTATGGGTCTAATGAGCCTGTAGATAAGTGGCGGGCCGTCTTCTGTGATCAGGGTAATGTGGCACATGAGGGGCTGATAAAATAGCTTTGAGGCAAAACCAACGGCAGTATACTCCGGCTCTGCCGACATATACAATGGCTTGCCCTGCTGCTCTGACGGCACCTGAACCGTGTCGCCCAGCTGAGCTACCATTTCTGCTGTTTTATCAAATGCGGGCATACTGCTCACACCCTTGCGTGCCCTGAACAGGCGGCTGTCGTTTTTTTGCTGGATGGTGCAGGTGCAGAAAGTATCGGTGATAATGTAGTTGAGGTGTAGTGTTGCCTTGGTGAGCGATTCGTCCCAGGCATAGTAGCGTTCATCTATACCGCCATTTTTTATCAGTACCAGTTCTGGTCTGCCGGTACTTGCAAAAAAGCGTGCATTAAGGCTATCGAGCGCGCCGGTGTATACGGTATAGGACTGCGGTACGGGTCTGGGCTTGTAGTTGTATCCGTTTAGTTGAATTAAACTTATCTCTTCGGGAAAAATATCAATAGTAGTCTTGCCTATTGCGGCGTTTCGGTGTGTCTGAAAAACTGATTCGGGATAGTGTTTTTGGTCTGGCAGCACGGGTAGTTGCAGGTAGTAGTCAGCGGGAATCACCCAATACATCACTGTGCCTGCGGTCAGGTTTTTGAATTGGGAGTAGGGTGGTGCCATGTTTACAAATGAGAGCAGGATGATGTCAGCTACAGCTATTTTGAGGGAAAGTCTAAAAAAATAACTGTGATTATCTCCAAAGCTACTTGTACATGTCAGGTGTTACGGTGAGCTTGTATATATCAACGCCGTTTTTGTCTTTGTAGTTATATATTATAGTTGTTTTATGCTCGCGCTGTATTTTCATTTCTGCGCTGTTCTTTACATTACTTATTATGCCCGGCTCCAGGTATTTTTTTACGGTATCCAGATTGACTTCGGCTTTTTCGATATCTATAATTGTATAATTGTACTGAAACGCATTGCCGGGCAATGCAATTGCATTGTTGAGCTGAGTAGATGCATCTACCATTATGGGGCAGACTTTGTTTATTTCGTTTGCTGCCATCACCAGTTGTTTGTCATAAGACGGAGGGGAGAACATGAGTTTCCTGACCCCATAGGATGTGAGTGTGAATACAACAATGCCGGTAATGGTACCTACTATTTTTGCTTTGTCAAATGGTTTTTTCTTAGCTGAGGATGGTTGTATATGGCTGGTCTCTATTTCAGCAGATGCAGCGGGTAATGCCTTACCGCACCCCGAGCAGTATTTGCTGTTTGATAAATTTTCAGCAGCACAAGCGGGGCAAATAATTTTTGTCATAGGGTTTGTTTTTTGAAAACGGTCGCAAGGTACAAAAAAGTAAAAATACTTATAAAGCTACTGTGTAGGTTGTTTTTAAAGAAGGGTATAAAATAAATAAGGTATCGCCAGGTGAGGCGTTGGTAGGGTCGTACGAAGAATACACTGATGATCTGTGCGAGGAGCGCTTAAGCCAGAAAGGGGGCAATCTATCATAATAATGGAGAATTGCCATAAAAAACAACACTCCAAAACTCATACCTTTTCTGGCATAATTTTTGTATGATTGTCTGTTGAACACCTAAACCCACTTTTTATGAAGTCTACCTACATGCCCATTTTGGCTATTTGCTTAGCCGTATTGTCGTTTGCATCCTGCAACAAGAGCGACTATGATGGAGGAAACAACACTATTCTTGCCAACAATTCTGCTGAACTGCTCAAAGATTTTCGCACTGAGCCCACAAAGTTTACGGTGGTGGTTGGTGTAACCAGGGAAGTACAGGGGCTGCAAGGAACCTTTCTGCGTTTTTACCCTAATTCTTTCAGGGACAAAAATGGCAACACTATCACCAGCGGAATGGTGAATATAGAGCTTACAGAGATGTACACTGCCGGTGATATGCTTAAGTACCATACCTCTACCAATACCGGCTCTACATTGCTGACAAGCGGAGGGCAGGTGTTTATAAAAGCGACAAAGGATGGGGAGGAAGTGAGTGCCAGGAAGTATGGCATAGGATTTAATGCCACCTTGACCCCGACGGGAGGACCGAGGTCGATCTCTCATGGTCATTCGTATGCACCGGACGGCGTAATAACCTGGTATGACGGGAGCGGTGAAACCGGCAAAACAACTACGGGTGCCGGACCGGTTGCCAGTGCGTCTATAACGCTTACATCCGGCAGCTTCTTTATGTTCGACTCGTGCTCGGAGTTCAACTGGGTATCGTGCAACAAGACGCACGGCAGTGCTTTCCAAAAGGTGACTGTAAATGTGAAGCTGACCAACGAATCGTTTGCCGGAACTGTATGGAGTGTTTGCTATGCCGGGCTTAATACCGAAAGGGTAGCGACGGTGCTCTACCAGAAATCATTTGACCGCAACACACAAACCGGTGTATACGAGGGCTGGGTGCCTACGGGTATTGCTCAGAAGTTTATGCTGGTGATACCCCGGGATAAGGACACCTGGTACTACTTTAAAACAGAGCAGATAATATCCGATGGCCTGATTCTGAATGCTACGCTCACAAAGGCAACAAAAGATGAGATGAATACTGCTATAAAGGCGTTTTAGGAGGGTATTCGACTTTTTGAGTGATGGCGGTTGCGATAGTCCGCAAAACTATTGTGGGTGCGTTTTGTAGCCATCAGTTTACAACCTGCAATACACCATATATCCTACCTTTGAGGCAAATTATTATGCCACCAACCCACCGTTATTTTGTGCTGAATAAGCCTTTTAAAATGGTCTCGCAATTTGTGAGTGTGGAGGATGTGCGCCTGCTGGGAGATGTTGATTTCAAGTTTCCAGAGGGTACACATGCCATAGGCAGGCTGGATGGCCTGTCGGAAGGGTTGCTGTTGCTGACTACCAACAAGCGGGTAACGAAGTTGCTATTTGAGGGCGATAAACCGCATAAGCGCACCTATCTGGTGCGGGTGCTGGGAATAATAACTTCCGAAAAGGTGCAGCAATTGCGGGATGGAGTTACTATCCGCGTAAGGGGTGGGGGTGACTATGTAACGGGTCCGTGCGAGGTGCAATTGCTGGATGCACCGCCGGATGTGGCTCCGCATCAGCTGGAGCAGAACCCATATATAGCTCACTCATGGCTGCGTGTAATGCTCTGTGAGGGCAAGCGCCACCAGATACGCAGTATGATGAGGGCGGTAGGTCATGAATGCCGGCGGCTGATACGCACTTCTATAGAAGATATGGAACTGGGAGACCTGGCGCCGGGATGTGTGAGGGAGATGGAGGAAGAGGATTTCTTCGGGTTGCTGAGAATAGATGATAGTGAGTATTGATGAAACGGCCGGAAATAGGAGCTAATTTTCCCTTCATTTCATAGTGTTTCGTTATATAATTTGTGTTGCATCCACCCTTTATTTGTCGCACTCAGGCTGCTTTATTTTTGCCGCCTATTTATCTTTACATGACAAAAAACTAAAACGCCAAATCATGGAGAAGCATCAATTTCAAATATTAATAAATGCCCCGCGCGAAAAGGTATGGGAAATACTATGGGGTAAAGACACCTATCCACAATGGATAGCCCCGTTTTCTCCCGGCTCAAATGTGTTTACAGATTGGAAAAAAGGCAGCAAGGTGATTTTTGGGGATGGCAGTGGTGATGGCATGGTATCGCGTATAGCCGAAACTATCCCTAATGAGTTTATGTCTTTTGAGCATCTGGGTGAAGTGAAAGATGGTGTGGAAGATACAGAGAGCGAAAAAGTAAAAGCCTGGGCAGGGTCGCATGAAAACTACACCCTGAAAACAGTAAATGGCGGCACAGATGTAACCGTGGATATGGACATCAGTGAAGAGTATGCCGAAATGTTCAAAAATATATGGCCTAACGCATTGGCGGTTCTGAAAGAACTGGCAGAAAAGGGATAGCCAGGTAGCGCGTAAACAGATGAACAAGATTGTAGGGCAGGCAGTGGGCAATAAACGAAAAAAGATGAAGTTATGCTGCTGATTAAACTTTTATCTTTGCTGCAATAATACGCTGTTTATGAAAAGTTATCGCCTTATCGCAGTTTTACTTCTTTTGTCTGCTGTTGCCTGCAAAAAGAAGGAGAATACCGTAACTGTGTTGCCTACCAGCCCTTATCGTTTTTCTTATATTCTTAATGGAGAAGATTTTTTTCTCAGAGCCGACGAGTTCAAATACATGGCGGTGCAGCCCAATGAGCTGGGTGGGTATTTCCTTGCCAATACTACCTCTTATGCGCCAACGTCAACCTACCCGGTGCTGGGGCTGAAGTATAGCTGGCCGGTGGGTCACAAGGTGACAGAGGCCGACGTGATGGCACTGGGCATGAGAAATATTCCTTTCAGCAGCACAGATGTGCAACCCCAAATAGAATACAAAACGTCTGCATCGTCGGTACAAACATGGTATTCTATTGATACGGGCTTCTATAGTGTGACGCTAAACAGTGTAAAATTTCTGAAGCGGGACACTATTGCCGGTGCGCCACTGCGGTGCTATGTGATATCTGGTACATGCAGCACGGTGCTGTGGTACGATAAGCTGTTTTCTACTTTCAACAATGGAGAGTTTGATATGGTAGTGGCTATGCAGGAGTAGGGTTTTTACCGCGGAGATGCGGAGGCGCAAAGGGAATTCACCAGAAAGAACACGAAGGTAAAAGGGTAGAAGTACAGTGGTTGTTTTTCATATGCCTTTAGTCGAACCAAATATTGGTAGCTTTTCAGGTTGATAGCTACCATCTTGTCAAAACCCTATTGTTAAATACTATTAAAACTATATAATATTTCCCTTTCTTATCCGTACCTTTGCAGCCCCAATTTTTTGGGAATTTGTAATTGGTAGTTTTGTAATTTGGTCCCGATAGTTATCGGAATTCTACTTTAGACTATCTACTTTCGACTATAGATATATGATTTCAGTAAATAATTTATCGTTGCGCTATGGTAAGCGCGTATTGTTTGAGGATGTAAACATCAAGTTTACTGAGGGCAATTGTTATGGAATTATCGGTGCCAATGGTGCCGGTAAGTCTACATTCATGAAAATAATCTCCGGCGAAATAGACCCTACCACAGGCAGGGTAGATATCACCAAGGGTATGCGCATGAGTGTGCTGAACCAGAACCACTATGCATTTGACGAGGTGCCGGTGCTGGAGACAGTAATACGTGGCAACAGTGTGCTGTATGATATAATGAAGCAGAAAGATGCCATCTATGCCAAGGAAGACTTTACCGAAGAAGATGGCATAAAAGCCGGAGAGCTGGAGGGTATGTTTGCCGAAATGGATGGCTGGAATGCAGAGAGCGATGCGGCTACCATGCTCAGTAATCTGGGTATAAAGGAAGAATTTCATTATAAGCTGGTAAAAGAGCTGGATGGCAACCAGAAGGTGCGGGTGCTGCTGGCACAGGCATTGTTTGGTCATCCGGACATTCTGCTGCTGGATGAGCCTACCAATGACCTTGACCTGGAGACCATCAACTGGCTCGAGGACTTCCTTGCCGACTATGACAAGATTGTACTGGTAGTATCGCATGACCGTCACTTTCTGGATACTGTATGTACCCACGTGGCAGATATAGACTTTGGTAAAATAAATGTGTACACGGGTAACTATACCTTCTGGTACGAGAGCAGCCAGCTGTTGCTGAAACAGCGTGGCGACCAGAACAAAAAAGCAGAGGACAAGATAGCAGAGTTGAAGGAGTTCATAGCCAGGTTTAGCGCCAATGCCTCTAAGAGTAAGCAGGCTACCAGCCGTAAGAAAGCACTGGATAAGATAAAGCTGGACGAAATGAAACCGTCTAACCGTAAGTATCCGGCAATCCTGTTCAACAATCAGGTGCGTGAGGCCGGCGATCAGATACTGGAAGTGAAAGGTCTCACAAAAGTTTTTCATGGTGAAACGTTGTTTAAAGACATCAGCTTCGATCTGAAGCGTGGTCAAAAGGTTGCGGTGTTGTCTGCTAACTCGCTGGCTACCAGAGCTTTCTACGAGATACTTGGTGGAGAAGATAAGGACTATACGGGTATGTTTAAATGGGGAGTTACGGTAACGCCGGCTTACCTGCCATCTGAAAATGCCTCTTACTTTAGTGGAAATGATGATAATCTGATAGACTGGCTGCGCCAGTATTCAGAAGAAAAAGACGAAACCTTTATTCGTGGTTTTCTGGGCAGGATGCTTTTTAGCGGCGAGGAGACACTGAAGAAAAGCAGTGTGTTGAGCGGGGGCGAAAAAGTGCGCTGCATGATGAGCCGCATGATGATGGTAAAGGGTAATGTGTTGCTGCTGGACGAGCCTACGAATCACCTGGATCTGGAGAGCATTACTGCACTCAATAACGGCATGAAGGACTTTAAGGGTACTATCCTCTTCACCACCCGTGACCACGAGCTTGCCAATACTGTAGCCGACAGGATACTGGAAATAACACCTAATGGTCTCATAGACCGCGAAATGACCTTCGACGAATACTTTACCAACGACCGTGTGAAAGCGGTAAAGGCAGAGATGTATGGAGGAGTAATGGCATAGTTGAGAGCGGAGAAACAGAGCGAAGAGCGGTCATATATGATTGATATAGGAGGCACAAAGGGTATTTTCGGATACTTTTTGTGCCTTAATTTTTTGAATGGGTTTCCTCACATCATTCCCTTAACCATACCCCCCAGTTTTTTTAATGCCCTTTCTACTTCTGGTGTCCATTGCATGCCGTAGCTGAGGCGCATACAGTTTTGGTAGCGGTCCTGCAGGGTAAACATGGTGCCGGGTGCGATGCTTATTTTGTGGAGCATTGCCTCCTGATATAGCTGGTAGGTATCTACTTTTTTATCCAGTTCTATCCATAATATAAATCCCCCCTGCGGGTTGGTCATCTTGATGCCGGCTGGAAAGTATTCACCTATTGCCTGTGTGAATTTCAGGCTGTTGGCATGTAGTGTTTGTCGCAGCTTGCGCAGGTGGTGCTCGTACCGACCGGTAGCCAGAAAGCTGCCTATGGCTGCCTGCTGTGCCGTGGGCGATGTGATGCTGTGATAGAGCTTCAGCCTTTTTACTTTGTCTATGTATTTGCCGGGTGCTACCCAGCCCACCCGGTAGCCGGGTGCCAGCGTTTTAGATACAGAGCTGCACCACAGCACATTGCCCTCCTCGTCAAAACTCTTGCACGATTTCGGGCGTGTCTTACCAAAGTATACATCTCCATACAGGTCGTCCTCTATTAGTGCTACTCCGTGTTTCGAAAGCAGTTTTACCAGTATTTCCTTTTGCTCGTCGGGCATGCAGTAGCCTAGCGGATTGCTGAAGTTGGTTACAAAGAAGCAGGCTTTGATGTTGTGTTGTTGCAATGCTTTTTTTACATCGTCGGGGTCTACACCTGTATCGGGGTCGGTGGGCAGTTCCAGCACCTTTAGCCCTATACTTTGTGCAAAGCGGAGTGTACCAAAGTAAACCGGGCTTTCTACGGCTATAGTATCGCCCGGTTTTGTAATTGCCATCAGGCAATACGAGATGGCATTCATGCAGCCAGCAGTAGTTATTATGTCTGTAGCTTTCAGGTTGCCATCCCAGTGCATAGACCAGCGCGCTATCTGCCGTCGCAGCAGGTCGTTGCCCTGCACCTGTTCGTATTGTGTGCCATTGGCAGGTAGTTCGCGCAGTGCCTGTATCATAGATTTGTTGAGCCGTGCCAGCGGTAGGATCTCAGGAGCTGGCACGCTGAGCGAAAACCGGGTAATGCCCTGCTGTGAGAAGTCATCATATACCTCGCCTATTATAGCTTCTACGTTCTTGGACTTTACTATCTGCAGCGGGTTGCTTTTCTCTATCTTTTGCGGAAAACGGGATGGATTGAACCGCACATAGTAGCCCGACTGCGGACGTGATTCTACAAGACCCTTGCCTTCAAGATGATAGTATGCCTGCAACACAGTACTTACGCTTATGTCGTGGTGCTTGCTCAGCAGGCGCACAGAGGGTAGTTTGTCACCTATTTTCAGCACCTGACTCATTATCTGCTGCTCTATAATGTCTGCTATGCGTAGGTAAATATGGTCGTTCTTGCCCTTGGATATTGCTTTCATAACACAAACTGTTATGGTCAAAAGTAAGCAAATTATGACTGTGTGGTTGAGGCAGAATACACTTATCAACCGAAATGTCCATTTACGTAGTTCTTAGTCAGTTCTTTTTGCGGATTCTTGAAAATTTGGTCGGCGGTCCCAAATTCTACAAGTTCACCCATATACATAAAAGCAACATCGTCTGATATACGCTGTGCCTGCTGCATATTGTGGGTTACGATGATGATAGTGTAGTCGTTTTTTAAGCTCATTATGAGCTTTTCTATTTTATTTGTGCTTATGGGGTCTAATGCAGAACACGGTTCATCCATCAGTATTACTTCAGGTCTGAGTACTACTGTACGCGCTATGCACAGTCTTTGTTGCTGACCTCCTGAGAGCTTGACAGCCGGCTTTTTCAACTCATCTTTTACCTCGTCCCAGAGATAGCTTTCTTTCAAAGCAGACTCGATAAGAGCAGGTATTTTTTCTTTGGGAAACTTATGAATGTTGAGCGCATAAGCCAGGTTTTCATAAATGCTTTTTGGAAGCGGGTTTGGCTTTTGGAAAACCATTCCTACTCTTTTTCTGATGTCAATAATTGAATTTTGTTTATCATAAATGTCTTTATCGTCCAGCTTTAGTACTCCCTCTATTATTGCATCGGTTGTGAGGTCATGCATCCTGTTTAGTGAGCGCAGTAAAGTAGATTTGCCACAACCGGAAGGACCAATAAGTGAAGTGACTTTTTTGGTTTTGAAATTTATATTTATGTCCTTAAGAATTTGTTTCTTGCCAAAATACAAATTCATATTGTTGACAGATATCTTCATGTTTTCCATACTATTCCTGTGTTCTGTGTTTAAACCTTATATAAAATGCAACAATGTTCATGGTGAAAACCAATAAAATCAACACTACCGAAGTACCATATGCCAGCGGTCTTACTGTTTCGATAGAATTGTGCTGAGTAGAAAGCATGTACAAATGATATGGCAGTGCCATAAATTCCTGATTTAATGATGCCGTCAGTGTATTGATATAAAACGCCACACCCGTAAAGAGTATTGGAGCGGTTTCGCCGGCGGCTCTTGAAAGCGTAAGAATAACTCCGGTAAGTATGCCCGGCAGCGATTTGGGGAGTACTACATCTCTTATGGTTTCAAACTGTGTGGCACCCAATGCCAGCGTTGCCTCCCGCATACTGTTTGGTATTCGTTTCAGTGCTTCTTCGGTAGTAGTAATGATATAGGGTAGTGACAAAAGCCCCAAAGTGAGCCCGGCAGACAAAACCGATGTGCCCATGCGTAAAGACTGTACGAAAAGTGCAAGTCCGAATAGTCCGTATATGATAGAAGGGATGCCCGCCAGATTCCTGATAGAAGCTCTGATAATGTTGGTGAGCAAGGAAGGTTTGGCATATTCGTTCAGATAAATGGCGCAGGTAACACCAAATGGCACGGCGAAAAGAGTAGTAACAATAGTAAGGAGAAAAGTACCAATGATTGCAGGTAATATGCCACCGGTGGTCATGCCATTGCCCGGGAACTTGCTGATAAAGCTCCATGAAACAGACGAAAGTCCTTTGGAGAATATATCGAAGAGAATGACACCCAGAAATAGTGTGACAATCACAGTACTCCCGGTAAGTAATATCCAGTTGAATATGTAAAGTATTTTCTTTTTCATGCGTGGAATTTTCTCAATCTGTTTGCAAAATATTCGCCAAGAAAATTGATTAAAAGGGTTATCATAAACAACACTGCAGCTATAGCAAACAAGGCATAATAATGGGTTGTCTGGTAGGGTACCTCACCCATTTCTATTGCGATAGTTGCAGTAATCGTCCTTATTGAATCCAGAAAGCCTTCGGGCAAAACCGACGCATTACCTGTGGCCATCAATACGGTCATGGTTTCGCCTAGTGCTCGGCCCAGCCCCAGTAATACTGCAGCGATAAGCCCTGGTAATGCTGCAGGTAATGTTACCTGAAACATGGTTTCCCATTTATTGGCACCTAGCGCAAAGGAGGCTTCCCTATGGCTTTTGGGCACTGCATTTATTGCATCTTCGCTTATGGTTATTATGGTGGGTAACGCCATCACAGCCAGTAGTACCGAGCCATTCAATGCGTTTAGTCCGTTCTCGATACCGAATATTTTAGCTATTCCCGGTCCTACCAATACTATTCCCAGAAAGCCAATGGCAACCGATGGGATAGCTGCAAGCATCTCTATTACAGGTTTTAGAAAAGTCTGCAGTTTTTTAGGTGCGAGCTCTGACAAAAATGCTGCTGTAAATATACCCAGGGGCACTGCAATGAGCATAGAACCTATAGCTACCAGACCTGTACTTGCCAGCAACGGAATAATACTGTACTTACTTGTTGCGCTTCCGGGGTCCCACTGCGACCCTGTGAAAAAGTCGATGGGGCTTACATTTGCAAAAAATGAAATGCTGTTGTAAATCAACATCAAAAAAATGCCGCCCAGCAGAGCGATTGTTGCGAAGCCGGTAAACTTGAATAGCTGCTTAAAGAGCCAATCTATCTTTTCTCTTTTCTCTGAGTTTGACTTGATCATAATATCGGATAATACCCTGAAGATTGAATAATCAGTTGTCCTTCCTTGGTCTTCTCAAAATCGAGAAAGGGTTTTATTTTTAAAAAGGAAGATGATTTGTAGTACTGGAATAATGGTCTTTGGAAATAATATTTTCCTGCCGCTATCATTTCCCGGTTTAAGGGGGAAACAGCATGGGGGTGATTGTCAGAATATATTGAGAGCACTTTCAAACCGTTTCCGCTATCCTTAGTTACATATCCGGACCCAACATATCCTATACCGGAATGATCGGCTTTTATTGCCTCTAATATCTGGGCGTTGCCGTTCATTTGTTTGGCATATGGCGTAAACTCAATACCCAGTATTTCTTTTACAAAATCGTAGGTGCCTGAGTTACTTTGCCGGCCGTAAATGTTTATTGGTTTGTCTATACCTGTCAGTGCTTTCCAATTGCGATAAGAACCTTTTAATATTGCAGAAAGATGCTGTATGCTGATGGAATCTATGGGCAACTCATCGGATATTACAAATGCAATAGCGTCTTGTGCAAAAACAAATGAATCTATTCTGATGCCTTTTTTCTGAAATAATTGCATTTCTTCTTCTTTAATGCGTCTTGAAGAATTTGCAATATCAGCGGTGCCATTCAGAAGTGAAGCAATGCCTAAGCCTGAGCCACCGCCTGAAATGGAAACAGAAATCTCCGGCTTATGAATATGGAACGATTCTGCTACAACTACAGCCAGATTAACTTCTGTATCTGAGCCTTTTATTTTTATTGACTTTTCATCGTTGGAGCACGAAACAAACAGCAGGAGTAAACCAGCAAAACACCATTTCATCTTAAACACTTTTTCTGTCTGGTAAAGGAGCGAATTAAATGTGCAATCTCAAAGAATTCCACATTATCTAATTGTCATTAATTTTTCACTATCAGGTGAGTATTTTGTGATTTATAATGGTTTGTAGGTCACCTATTTTGGATAATTGTCAATACATATATTCAGTAGATGTATGGTTGTGTTTTTTTTCAGTTTCATTGAGCTATTAGTTTATAAAGCACGCTTTTTTAGCGCAACTGTTATGGTAAATAATTCCAAAATTGTATCTGTTTTGTTTCAGAATATTTTTCCAATTTTGTGCCGTAATAGGATTTGAAGGGCAGGGTCGTAATAAACATTACCTATCAGTATTCCAGAAAATAAGGGGGATGACCAAACAAACAAAGGCGTATATAGCATTAGTATTTATCTGCATAGTATGGGGTACTACCTACCTTGCTATCAGAGTAGGGGTAATGCACTATCCGGCATTTTTATTTGCAGGCATACGTCAGTTGGCGGCTGGTCTCATCCTGATACCGGTTGCACTGATGATAAGCAGGCAAACAGATTTGTCAGCAGCCAATATAAGACGACAGTTGCTTATGGGTTTTCTGATGCTGGCAGTGGGTAATGGGGGAGTGACCTGGGCCGAGAAATACATACCCAGCGGTATAGCAGCCTTGCTCTGCTCAATGATGCCCATTTTTGCAGTACTGTTCAATCTTATGTCATCTAAGAAAGACAGGTTCAATGTTACCATTGGTTTGGGTATGTTACTGGGTATATGCGGAGTAGGGCTGATATTCAGGCATAATATTGCCGACCTTGCAAAGCACGAATATCTGGGAGGTATACTGTGTATTTTTCTGGCTACCAGTGGCTGGGCGTTGGGAAGCACACTCAATAAGAATCAGGGTAAGTCGATAAACGCCTTGTTCAACTCGGGTTTGCAATTGTTGTTTGGCGGGGCTATGATGCTGGTCTTTAGCCCGGTAGCGGATGACTATACTGGTTTTCAGCCATGGAACCGAGACGGTATTATTTCGCTTGTTTACCTAATAGTATTTGGCTCAGTGCTGGCTTATGCTGCTTATATGTATGTACTCAATGTGTTGCCCGTTGGCATTGCTACAATATATGCTTACATCAATCCGTTAATTGCAGTGGTTGCAGGATATTTGTTTCTGAATGAGGCTATGAACATATACATAGGTCTGGCTTTTGTAACCATTGTAGTGAGTGTGTTTCTGGTGAACAGGGGATACAGGCAGCAACACAAAGCAGATAAACTATCAGAAGAATTGAAAATGGCTGAAGCCTTTCCTGAAAGCGTTCCGGCTGAATCATAATCACGTATAAAACCAAAAAGTATGGAGCACACTATTTCGATTACCTCGCACACCGATAGAACCGTTACTGATACGCGATCGCTGCCATTTGGTAAGATACCTACTGAGCACATGTTTATTGCAGAATACAGCAATGGCAAGTGGAACGATGCAAGGATAACCCCGTTTCAGAATCTTACACTGAGTCCCATAGCATTGTGCCTGCATTACGGGCAGACGGTGTTTGAAGGTATGAAAGCTTTTGTGATGGAGGACGGACGTATAAATGTTTTCAGGATAGACAAGCACCATCTGCGGTTTACGAAGTCGCTGGAGCGTATGTGTATGCCACCAGTACCCAAGCAGCTGTTTATAGATGCCATACATAATCTGGTGAAACTGGACAGCGACTGGGTGCCGAAGGATGAGGACGGGTCGCTATACATTCGTCCATTTATGATAGCTACAGAAGAGCGGATAGGAGTGAAAATAGCCGAAGAATACCTGTTTATGATAGTGTGTAGCCCGGCTTTCAAGTACTATACAAAGCCACTGAATGTAAAGGTGGAGACAGAATATGTACGTGCTGCAGAAGGCGGAACAGGGATGGCTAAATGTGGCGGCAACTATGGTGGGGCTTTTTATCCTACCAATAAGGCACAACAAGAGGGTTTTGATCAGGTTTTGTGGACCGATGCCAAAACACATGAGTTAATAGAAGAGTCGGGAACTATGAATGCGATGTTTTTCATAGATGGAAAATTAGTAACGCCTGCATTATCGGGTTCAATACTGGATGGTGTGACGCGTGACTCTTTGATCATCATTGCCCGTGAAAAGGGAATAGTGGTAGAGGAGAGGCAGCTTAGCTACAAAGAACTGGTTGCTGCATTTGAAAGCGGTAAGCAGGTAGAAGCTTTTGGGGCAGGAACGGCGGCAGTAGTGGCGCCTATTGCAACAATTACAATAGAGGGTACAAAATATACTTGTTATACTGAAGATGATGCCAATATGTATCGGTTGCGTGAGTGGCTGCTAGAGATAAGAAAAGGAATAGTGCCTGACACGCACAACTGGAACTACATAATCTGATAATCTACAGAACATTGATGCAACCAGTCACTAAAGTGTATAATGGATATACCATTACTACCGATAAGAGCCTGATGCTGCTTAATGATATTCATCAGTGGCTGTCTGAAGAGGCTTACTGGTCAGAGGGAATTCTCTTTGATAGAGTTAAAACTGCTTTTGATAACTCCTACTGTATAGGTGCGGTGAAAGATGGGCGACAAGTGGCTTATGCCCGGCTTGTAACAGATTATGCAACCTTTGCCTATCTGGCGGATGTGTATGTGGCAGAAGCCCACAGGGGTAAAGGTATCAGTAAGAAAATGATGGAAATACTCTTTGAGCAGGACTGGGTGATGAGACTGAGGCGTATGATGTTAGCTACCATAAATGCTCATGGGCTATATCGTCAATATGGATTCTCTGAATGTAAGTACCCTGAAAGGCTTATGGAAAAGCTGCTGCCGCCAGATATTTATCTGAAACAGGAGTGAGGCACGTACCTGTGAAAAGCAAAAAGCCCCGGTACGAAAACCAGAGCCTTTTTATTAAAACAACACACATTTTGGAGTATTGTAAATATGGTGGTGCTACTTACTTACCAGCAAATACCTTGTTTAAAGCATCTGTTCGCGAGTTTACCTGAAGCTTTTCGTAAATGTTGTGTATGTGTTTTCTTACAGTTTCTACACTTACGAAAAGCATTGTAGCAATTTCTTTGTATCGGTAACCCTTGGAGAGGTAGTGGAGTATTTCCTGCTCTCTTACAGATAGTTTTTCGAGTTCGGCATTTTCCCTTGGAGGTTTTGCTGTGAAAAAATATCCAATAACTTTCCGGGCGATCTGGCTGCTCATAGGTGAGCCGCCATTGTGTGCATCTGTGATAGCCTCCAGTATTTTTTCAGGTGGTGTAGATTTGGTTATGTATCCTGTGGCTCCTGCTTGCAAGGCATTGTATATATTGTCTGAATCCTCCAGAGAGGTACACATAATAAATTCAACAGAAGGACAAACCGATTTCAATGTGCGTACGCATTCAATGCCGGTCATTCCGCCGGGCATATGAATGTCCATTAGAGCCACATTAATGTTCAGTTGTGGCAGGTTGGTTATAGCATTTTCTGCACTATCAAAAGCGGCCACACATTCAAATCCTTCATTCCCGTTGATGAGAATAGAGAGCATTTGTCTGGTTTGCAGTTGATCTTCTATAACCGCTACTCTTATGTTACCCATTAATTGAATTGAAATTAGCATTACAGATTGTAAAAATACCTTAGGGATAATGGCTGCACAATTACACAAAAGTAGTATTTTTAGAATGTTGTATTACATATTTATTTACTATGTTTGTGCTGCATTTGATACAGACTAATAGGGCAAGAAGCAATGTTGATTTTATTTTGGCGTTTTTTATAATCCTTAATTGTCTTTTTACTGGTTCAGTTTGCTAAGGCGTATTACAAAATGTACTGAAGTGCCCTCGCCAATTGCGGTTTTTATAGAATAGTGACCACCTATTGATTCTATTCGTTGTTTCATATTGTGTAAACCATTGCCACCTGTTCTTGTTATTGTCATTAGGAAACCCACCCCATTGTCGGCAATGGTCATAGCCAGTTCTTGCTCTGTAAGGCTTAGGCTTATTTTTATTTCTGTGGCATGCCCATGTTTTACACAGTTGTTTACGGCCTCTTTCACCGTAGAAAAAATATTGCGTTGCACCTCTCTTGAAATATTCCTGTTGGGTACATGGTCAGGGAATACTAAAACGGCTGTCACATTAACGCCATCCAGATAGTCTGCACAATATTCCCTCATTCTGGAAATCAAGCTGTCCAGTGTCGTGTTTTCCGGGTTCAGTACCCATATCAGGTCGCGCATATTATCTACCAGTTCCTTCGATATGGCAGTGATATGTGCAATGTCTTTACCTGCGGCCTCATTGGCATTTATTTTTCTATTTGCCATTTCGCTGTGCAGCGATATTTTGGACAGACCGGAACCTATGTCATCATGCACATCTTTTGATATTCTAATGCGTTCCATATTTAGCGCATTTTGTTTTTCCAGTTCCCGGGTTTTACTTCTTATTTTCTGCTGAATAAAATACTGAGCCATTACTATAATTATTAGAATGATAGTAACAATAATAGCGAGAATAAACCACCAGGTTTGCCAGTAGGGTGGGCTAATGGTTACCACAAGCTCCAGTGGTGTTTCATTCCACAATGTTTCATTATTACGCACCTTGAGCAGGAAGCGGTATTTGCCGGGTGCAAGATTAGAATAGCGCACTTTGTCGTTGGCGGTATATACCCATTCTTTATCCAGTCCTTCGAGTATGTAGGCAAATACATTCTGCTCAGGCGATGTATATTCCAGTGCTCTCAGCGAGAAGCTAAGCGTATTGCGGTCGTAAGGCAGGCATAAATCCTGAATATACATTGCCGTATCGCTTGTCATCAGGGTGTCGTTAATATAGATACCTGTTATAGCCGGAATTGCCTTGTATGGGTTATGCGTAATATCTTCCGGTTTGAACCAGTTGATACCTGCTATACCTCCGAACATCAATGTTCCGTCATTGCATTTGAAATAAGCACCGGTATTGAATTCATTCGACTGAAGTCCGTCCTTTGATGTATAGTTATGAAACTTCGCTTTTATGTCTGGTCCATAGCTAACAGCTACATTAGATATCCCATTATTGGTGCTTACCCATAGAGCGCTATCATTTTGTGGTAGTATAGCGTAGATGAAGCTATTCGCTATACCGGAAGACTCATCAAATACTTTATATTTTCCGGTGGTTTCATTGTAGGCTACCAGCCCTTGCTCTGTAGCCAACCAAAGTATGGGTGTAGTAGTGCTTTTGTAGAAATGCCTTATTGGTAAACCATCGAATCCACCACCCAGCACTTTTGGTGTGCTATCGTTGATCAAAGTGATCTTGGTAAATCCATTTCGTTTTCCGATATAGATGTTCCCTTCCTCTGATTTGTACAGATTATATACCCAGCCACCTATTTGATTTGAAAAGTAAGCAAGATACCGATGAAGCGCTATTTTGCCATTGTCGATAGTGATAGGATACACTCCAAAATTGCCACCAACAAGAAATTTCCCTTTTTTCCATTCCAGCATTGAATGGATAACGTAAGGAGCACCGGCGACCTGAGTGTCTCTGGGTATAATAACCTGCTTTATTATTTTCCATGATTTGGTGTCCCACCAGGTTATCCGGTCATCTATGCTTAGGATAAACCCGCCAGATGTGTCGGTCATTAAGTTAGCAGTATTGACGCCTTCGGTCACGATACCAATAGGGAGTGTATATGCTTCTTTTTTGCCGGGGTCATATTTAATTACGCCCCTGTCATGCACGCCCATCCAAATAGCGCCCAACTTGTCGCGGTAAATGCTCTTGACCATAAATGATCCGCCAACAATATTTCCCGGTACATAAGATTGAAATTTTGGCGGCTTAATGTCCAGCTTATATACCCCGCCACCATCGGTGCATACCCACAAATTCTGTGACCTGTCTATAAATAGTTGGTTTATGTTATTATCTTGAAATTTTATCAGTTCGGTTTGCTTGGTTGCAATATTCAGCTTACAAATAGTACTGCCGTTAGCATCTGCTATATATAGATCTCCCCTTTGTGTATCTTCGGCAATAGAATTCCACTGTGCCAGTTCTTTGCCCGGCACTTTAATTATAATCTCCTCAGTTTTCCCTGTGGCTGCGGAGTAAAAAGTGATACAGTTCGGTAAAGTAAATACCAGGCTGCCGTCTTTTAATACAAACAGGCTACTGATATTGCGTTTATAGAGCACTCTGCTTTCTTTGTGTTTCTTTTTATCGAAGTACAGGATTCCTTCCATATCTGCCATCCATATACCATCCGGCAGATTTACCGAGCTTTTTATGATGTCGAAATGTTTCCGGTCTAATAAAACCGGGTCCGTAAAAGGGTAAAGTTGCTTATTTCGGGTTGCGGCATCTATGCAGTATACGCCATTTGGCGGAGCGCCCATCCACATTTTTGTGCCATCGGTACCGGCCAGTCCCGAGGAACTCCATGCTTCATTTTTGCTGAGTGCAATGTGAAAAGAGCCCTTTCTTCTATTGAGGCAGTAAACGCCGTTGTCTGCATTAAACCACAAATTGTGAAACGCGTCTTCCCACATGCCTGAATTGATGTTTCTGTCTTTTAGCCTTCCTGTAGCAGAGTCATTCAATTTGCTTTTGTAGGCAATAAATTCTTTGCCATCATATCTGTTTAGCCCGTCGCCGGTTGCCATCCATATATATCCGTACGAATCCTGTATAATGCTGTAAACTGAGCTTTGAGAAAGACCGTTTTCTACGTTCAGATGCTGAATACGCAGTTTACTTTGCGCAATACAGCAGTCGGCATAGAGCAGCAAGAGTAACAATAAGAATCTTTTCATCTTTCCGAAATATAGCCATTCTTTGGTCTGGGGGCAACAAACCATGTATCCAATAACCGCATGATAATAGACTAATACCCCTACGCGGTATACTGTCCTATACACAAGATACAAAAAGTTCTGCTGTCATTCCATGACCTACACCCTAATTCTAAAATCATTAGTTAGCTTCGAAAAAAAGTTGTAAAATTGCGGTGTATACCACACATTTTAAATTTACCATGGATTTTAAGTATTCAGAATCTCAGGAATCGATAGCGGCAATGATCCGCGATTTCGCTACGAAGCACATTCGCCCCGATATGATGGATTGGGATGAAAATCAGAAATTTCCCGTTGACCTCTTTCGCAAATTGGGTGAACTGGGCTTGATGGGTGTTTTGGTGCCGGAGTCTTACGGTGGTTCTGGTCTTGGCTATTTTGAGTATGTAACCATCATCAGCGAGATAGCTAAAGTATGTGGTTCTATAGGGTTGTCGGTAGCTGCTCACAACTCTCTGTGTACCGGTCACATTTTGTACTTTGGCAATGAAGAACAAAAGCAAAAGTACCTGCCTAAGCTGGCAACAGCCGAGTGGATAGGTGCATGGGCGCTCACAGAAGCCAATACCGGTAGTGACTCTGGCAATATGCGCTGCACTGCTACCAGGGATGGTAACGACTGGATACTGAATGGCACCAAGAACTGGATAACGCACGGGATCAGCGGCAATGTAGCCGTGGTACTGGCACGCACCGGAGAGCCAAGAGCAAAAAACAACGTCACCGCATTCATAGTAGAGCGTGGCACACCGGGTTTTGCAGCGGGCAAAAAAGAAAATAAGCTGGGAATGAGGGCAAGTGAAACTGCAGAGCTTGTTTTTGACAATTGCAGAATTTCTGATGCTCAGCGGCTGGGTGAGGTAGGCGAGGGATTTTATCAGGCTATGAAGGTGCTTGATGGTGGCCGTATATCTATAGCGGCATTGTCGCTGGGAATAGCTAAGGGGGCTTATGAGGCTTCTTTGAAATATTCTAAAGAGCGTCAACAGTTCGACCAGCCGATTTCAAATTTTCAGGCTATCGCCTTCAAGCTGGCAGATATGGCTACGCAGATAGAAGCCTCTGAAATGCTGATATATCAGGCAGCCGATATGAAAAATCGTGGTGTGAAAATGACCAAAGAATCGGCAATGGCTAAGTATTATGCGTCTGAAGTATCAGTGCGTGTGTCTACTGATGCAGTTCAGATATTTGGCGGATACGGCTATACCAAGGATTTTCCGGTGGAGAAGTTTTACCGGGACAGCAAACTGTGTACCATAGGGGAGGGAACCTCTGAGATACAAAAGCTGGTAATATCAAGAGACATACTGAAAAGCTAATAATTGTATATAAGAGATTAATAAGAACGAGCTGTATTTTTGCGGCTCGTTTTTTTGTTAGCTTAGCATAAGAAAACTGCCTATGCCAAACAGCATTTATACCGGTATTATAAAACCATTTGCCGACTTCTCGGTAGCATTGGTGGTATTTGTAGTGCTGCTACCGGTATTTATAGTAGTAGTATTGCTGCTGGCAATAGCCAATTCGGGCAAGCCGTTTTTCTTTCAGCTAAGGCCCGGTAAGAACGAAAAAATCTTCAAGGTCATCAAGTTCAAAACCATGAATGACCGCCGCGATGCTGCCGGCAATCTGCTGCCCGATGCCGACCGGCTCACCCCCATAGGTCTGTTTGTGCGGAAAACATCGCTCGATGAGGTGCCGCAACTGCTCAATGTGATAAAGGGCGACATGAGTATAGTAGGCCCCCGCCCGCTGCTGGTAGAATACCTGCCACTCTACAACGACACTCAAAGAATGCGCCACAATGTACGCCCCGGCATAACAGGCTGGGCACAGGTAAACGGGCGCAATACCATAAGCTGGAAACAAAAGTTTGAGTACGATGTATGGTATGTGAATAATATCAGCTTTGCCCTCGATTTCAGGATACTGCTGCTCACTGTGCGCAATGTATTGAAGTCGGAAGGTATCAGCTCTGAGACCTCGGTAACAATGGAGAAGTTTACGGGAAGGGAGTAGGGGGGATTCCCTTTTTAGCTCTGTTTTCACTGACTGAAGTTAGTTGACATGTGGATATATTCGGTATGATATATTTTATTTTAATTACCTATTTCACAATGCCATTCATGTAGATTATACCATTTCCGAATACTACCAAATTTTCCCATTTCCACATTGTCAAATTTTCACATTAATTCCCTACCTTTGCACCTCAAATTTCAAAATCCGAACAAATCTAATAACTGAACAATGGCAGACCTCCGCTTACAGCGCAACTTTGGTATCGCAGCACACATCGACGCCGGTAAAACTACAATGACCGAGCGTATTCTTTACTACACAGGTGTAAACCACAAAATAGGTGAGGTGCACGAAGGTGCGGCTACCATGGACTGGATGGCACAGGAGCAAGAGCGTGGTATCACGATCACATCGGCAGCTACTACCTGTTTCTGGAATTATCCTACAACACAGGGTAAGAAGTTACCTGAGTCAAAAAACTACAAATTCAACATTATTGATACTCCGGGTCACGTTGACTTTACCATTGAGGTAGAGCGCTCTTTGCGTGTACTGGATGGTCTGGTGGCTCTGTTCTCAGCGGTAGATGGCGTAGAGCCACAGTCTGAAACTGTATGGCGCCAGGCAAACCGTTATAGAGTACCCCGTATCGGGTTTGTAAACAAAATGGACCGTATCGGTGCTGACTTCCTGATGGTGGTGCAGCAGGTAAAGGAAATGCTGGGTGCAAAGTCTGTGCCACTGCAGTTGCCTATCGGTGCTGAAGATGGTTTCAAGGGTATTGTTGACCTCATTAAAATGGAGGCGATCATATGGGATGATGCTACACAGGGTATGACCTACACCGTGGTGCCGATTCCTGAAGATATGAAGGAAGACGTTGATTTCTGGCGTGCACACCTCGTAGAAGCAGTAGCTGAATACGATGATACACTGATGGAGAAATTCTTCGAAGATCCAAATAGTATATCTGAAAATGAAATACATGAGGCAGTTCGTAAGGCATGTCTTGATCTGAGTATCGTACCTATGCTTTGCGGTTCGGCCTACAAAAACAAAGGTGTACAGGTAGCACTGGATTGTGTAATCCGTTATCTGCCTGGTCCGCTGGATGTTGAATCAATTAAGGGTACCGACCCGCACACAGGTGAGGAGTTAGAGCGTCGCCCTGATGCAAAAGAGCCGTTTGCAGCTCTGGCGTTTAAGATCATGACCGATCCGTTTGTGGGTCGTCTGGCGTTCTTCCGGTGCTATTCAGGTCATCTGGATGCAGGTTCTTATGTACTCAATGTACGTTCGGGTAAGAATGAGCGTATCAGCCGTATCATGCAGATGCACGCTAACAAACAAAACCCAATCGACTTTATCGAAGCAGGTGATATTGGTGCAGCGGTAGGTTTTAAAGAGATCAAAACCGGTGATACATTGTGCGACGAAAAGCACCCTATCGTACTGGAGAATATGTTCATACCAGAGCCGGTAATCTCTATATCAGTAGAGCCTAAAACACAGGCTGACTCTGATAAAATGGGTATGGCGATAGCCAAGCTGGTAGAAGAAGATCCTACACTGCGTGTAAAAACAGACGAAGATACCGGCCAGACTATCCTTAGCGGAATGGGTGAGTTGCACCTCGAGATCATCGTAGACCGTATGCGTCGCGAGTTTAAGGTGGAAATCAATCAGGGTGCGCCGATGGTGGCTTACAAAGAAGCATTCACTATGCAGGTAGAACATCGTGAGGTGTATAAGAAACAAACAGGTGGTCGTGGTAAGTTTGCCGATATCCAGTTCGAGATCGGACCAGCTGAAGAGGCATTCCTTGCAGAAGGTAAAGGTCGCTTCCAGTTTATCAACGATATCTTCGGTGGTTCTATCCCACGTGAATTTATCGCACCAATACAGAAAGGTTTTGAAACATCAATGACTACCGGTGCACTTGCAGGTTTCCCTGTAGAGAGCATGAGGGTACGTATATTTGATGGTTCTTTCCACCAGGTCGATTCTGATGGTATGTCTTTCGAGCTTTGTGCAAAATCAGGTTTCCGTGAGGCTGGTAAAAAAGCTAAGCCGGTAATACTGGAGCCTATCATGAAGATGGAAGTAACCACACCTGACCAATACATGGGTGATGTAACAGGTGACCTTAACCGTCGTCGTGCAATGCTGGAGGGTATGGATAGCCGCAACAATCTGCAGGTAATACGTGCCAAGGTGCCGTTGAGCGAAATGTTCGGATATGTTACACAGCTTCGTTCTCTTTCTTCAGGTCGTGCTACCTCTGTAATGGAGTTTAGCCATTACTCTGCTGCTCCCCGCAATATAGAAGAGGAAGTAGTAGCTAAAGTGAAAGGAAAGTCACACAACTAATTGACAGTAATTATAAATACTAAAACGTCCCGGTATTATTTGCCGGGCCGTTTTTTTTTGGCATATGGTGCTCACTATTTCATACATCGCCGGCACTATATCAGATGCAAAATGTAAGCAGCCTATCAATCAGCTTTCAGTGAATTTGTGCACTTTTTTCTATTGCTTTTTAATTCATTTAGTTATAATTATATTATTTATAAATGGTTATATTTGTTAAAATTTGTTCCAAACAATTTTAAGGTAAATTATTATACAATACATTTGCATTTCCTAAAGCATATACGCTTAAAAAACAAAAAATGATTGCACCGAAAATTCCTGAAAATGAAGCTGAACGGCTGCATGAATTATATAAATTTGAGTTGCTGGACACTGTTTATGAGGTAGAGTTTGATGAGATTGTTCAATTAGCTTCAAAGCTGTGCAATGCGCCTATGTCCCTGATTACACTGGTCGATTTTAACCGACAGTGGTTCAAGGCCAAAATAGGAATGGACAATACAGAAACGGAGCGCAATGTGTCCTTTTGTGCGCATGCTATATTGGAAGATAGTTTGTTTGAAGTGAGTGATGCTACAAAGGATATTCGATTTTCAGACAATCCACTGGTAACCGGAGTACCCAATATCCGGTATTATGCAGGTATGCCACTTGTTACCGGTTCAGGTTACAAAATAGGTACTTTATGTGTGCTGGACAGTATACCCAGAGCACTGAATGATGACCAGACGTTTGCTCTGAAGGTGCTCAGTAAGCAGGTGATTAAACTCTTTGAGCTGCGCACGCTCAACAAAGACCTAAAGAATGTAACAGACATGCAGCAGGAGATAATGACGATAATGGCACACGATATACGCGGACCTTTGTCTTCGCTGAAGTCTACCTATGAGCTCAGAAACGAAGGTATGTTTACTGAAGAGGAAGTTAAAGAAATAGATGCACTGATTCCTATGCAACTGGACAGCACCATAAATCTGCTTAACAATATAGTAGACTGGGGCAAGCTTCAGTTGAATCATCTGGCGGGAGTAGCAGCCGTGTTCAATTTGTGCGACTTATGCAATGAGTGTATTGGCTATTTTTTGCTATCGGCTAATGCTAAAAACAATACGTTGATAAATGCAGTTAATCCGCAGATTACTATCAACGGTAACCGGGATGGTATCGAGTTTATACTTCGTAACTTGCTGGGCAATGCAAATAAATTTACTAAAAATGGAACCATCACCATTACTGCTGGTATTTCAGAAGAGCTGGTGCAGATTTCTGTAGCAGATACAGGGGTGGGTATCACAGCGGAGGTTATGGAATCATTGTCTAACAAGACATGGTCGAGATATACACATGGTACCAGTAATGAAAAGGGTAATGGGTTAGGTTTGCGACTTATTTATGAATATCTGCACAACCTAAAAGGGAATATCCGGTTTCACAGTAAGGAAGGTGAGGGAACTACTGTAGTTGTTTCTTTTCCTAATGGAGAATGGTTGTAATCATTATTCTATTGGGTCAATGGGGAAAATTAGTTTCTCCTATTTATTTTTTGGATTTTTCGGATAATTTTTTGATTTAATTGAATAATTTAGGTGAAAATATGCCATAAAAAATTTGTTGTTATAACTGGAATCGCTACCTTTGCAGTCCTAAAGATTAAAAGGGGATATATAATATGCTAATAATTGACTCAAAAGATTGCGAAAACATTGACAAGGCGCTGAAAAAGTACAAGAAGAAATACGAGAAATCACGTATTCTTAATCAGCTCCGCGACCGTCAGTCATTCACTAAGCCATCCATCAGGCAGCGCACAAAGGTGCTGAAAGCCGTTTACCGCCTTCAGATGGAGAACGGAGCACTGGATGCTTAAAATTTAATAATTCAGTAACACCGTTTTTCGGTGTTTTTCGAAAATAAATTTGTACCCGAGAATGTAAATTAGTAAATTTACATTCTCGGGTTTACTATGTTTGACGAAAGGCTAAGTGACTTTTTACAACATTTGAGGTTTGAGAAACGCTACTCACCTCACACGCTTACAGCGTATAGTAGAGATATTGAACAGTTTAGAGATTATGTTTTATCTGAATACAATATAGATGATATAGCGTTAGTATCTCATTTTCATATAAGGAGCTGGCTTGCCGGCATGAAAGAAGAAAAAAATGCCGCCCGCACCCTCAATCGCAAATTATCCAGTCTGAGCGCATTTTTTAAGCATCTGCGGAAAACAGGATATACTGACAACAATCCCATACGTAAACTACATGCACAGCGGCTGCCTGAAAGGCTGCCGTCTTCGCTCAAAGAATCAGACACAAGACTCTTGCTGGAAGAAGTGAAGTTTGGTGATGGTTTTGCCGGCTTTACAGAGCGGCTTATATGCGAGCTGCTATATGCTACAGGTATGCGGCGGAACGAGTTGCTGCAGCTGAAGGAGCAGGACATAGAGTGGGGGCTGGGGCAAATACGAGTTTTGGGAAAGGGCAATAAAGAGCGGTTGATGCCACTAAGCGCTGCAATGCTGGATACATTAAGGGAATACCTTCAGGATAAAAAGCAATTGGAAGCATATAATGATGTATTTCTGCTAAATCTGGAAAATGGTAAACCGCTCTACGCACAATATGTGTACCGTACCGTGAAAAAATACCTGAGTCCGCTAACCACACAGAAAAAGAAAAGCCCACACGTTCTCCGTCATTCATTTGCTACCCACCTGCTCACTAATGGCGCAAACATACAGGCTATAAAAGACCTGCTGGGGCATAGCAGCCTGGCAGCAACACAGATTTACACCCATAACAATATCGATAAACTAAAAGAGATTCACAAACAAAACCATCCGAGAGGGTGATTATTTTTTAACCACAAAATGAATAAACTATGAACGTACAGATCCAGACAGTCCATTTCGACGCAGACAGCAAATTGTTAGAGCATGTAAATGCAAAGATTGAAAAGCTAACAACCTTTCATGACAAGATAATAGGTGCAGAAGTTTATTTGAAGTTTGATAATTTGTCGCATAATGTGCGCGATAAGGTAGCTGAGATAAAGGTATACGTTCCAAAACATTCTTATTTTGTAAAACACCAGAGCAAGACTTTTGAGCAGTCTTTTGACCTTGCGTTCGATTCACTGGTAAATCAGGTAAAACGCCGCAAAGAAAAACAAATGGCGCATAGCTGATTTGTAAGTCATCCTATTTAATTTTTATAGCCGATACTTCTTATCCCGATCAATTTCGGGATAAGAAGTATTTTTTTTTTTTACTATTGCCACTCTAGTCAGAAACGAGGGATAATAGAGGTGATTTTTAAGCCTATTTTTGCCATTTCTTTTGCATAAACAGTATGTTTGCGGCACAATTCGTTATTTATGAACATACGCATTTCTGTTGTTATTACTTTCCTTCTATCCTGTATTATGAGTATAGCGCATGCACAGCCATCCAAAACTGAAAATGCCCGTTTCGATGTATATAAAGGCAATTTTGTGGAAAAGTTGTGGAAGATAAATCCGTCCTGGGCGAGTAGTGTAGGTTATCACAAGTATGATGATGTGCTCATAGTACCTGATGCAGCATCCAGAGCCACTGAATTATCCTTTTGCAAGAAAGAACTGGATACGCTAAAGACATTTAATGTCAATAATCTTACCGATGCTAACAGAACCGATTATCTGATGATACAAAGTTATCTGAAGAATACGGAATGGAGTATAGCCCAACTGAAAGGGTATGAGTGGGACCCATCAGTCTACAACGTTTCCGGTTTGTTTGCAGATATACTGGGCAATGAGTATGACCTGCTCGACAACCGTCTGCGTAGTTTTTATCGCAAACTTATATTTGTCCCTGCTTATTATGAGGCTGCTAAAAACAATATCAAAAACCCTACCCTGGAGCATACTGCACTGGCTATAGAGCAGAATATGGGCGGTATACCTGTATTTGAAACTGACCTGAAAGAAGCACTTGCCAAATCTTCGCTTAGTGAGGGTGAAAAAACACAGTATGCAGCAGCTGCTGCATTGGCTGTAACTGCCATAAAAGACTATGCTGAATGGCTGGGCAAACTGGATAATAAAACGCCACGAAGTTTCAGGCTGGGTAAGAAATTGTATGAAGAGAAGTTCGGGCATGAATTGCAGTCGGGCTTTACAGCAGAGGAGATATACAAGCAGGCAATAGCACACAAAAAGGAACTGCATACCAAAATGTACGCTACCACGCAGCGGCTATGGACCAAGTATTATAAAACAGCGATGCCAGCAGATACACTCACTGCTATAAGACAAATGATAGACCGACTGTCTGATGACCATGTAACAGCAGTGGGTTTTCAGACAGCAATAGAGGAGCAGTTGCCTGAGCTGGCTGCATTTATAAAGCGAAAGGACTTGCTGTTTATAGACCCTACCAAACCATTGGTAGTGCGCAAGGAGCCGGCATACATGGCTGGTGTAGCTGGTGCCTCTATCAATTCGCCCGGGCCTTATGACAAGAACGGCAATACTTATTACAATGTAGGTAGCCTGGAAGGGTGGGACAAAGACAAAGCCGAGAGCTACCTGCGTGAGTACAATAAGTATATACTACAGATACTGAACATTCATGAGGCTATTCCCGGGCATTATACCCAACTGGTATATGCCAATCAGTCGCCCAGCATAATAAAGTCTATACTGGGCAACAATGCTATGATAGAAGGCTGGGCGGTATATGCAGAACTGATGATGCTGGAAAACGGCTATGGCGCTATACCATTGTCACCGACTGACGAGGCGCCCCCTGAAATGTGGCTAATGTACTACAAATGGAATATGCGCAGTACCTGCAACACCATTCTGGACTATAGTGTGCATACTGCCAATATGAGTAAGGATGCTGCAATGAAGCTGCTGGTAAATGAGGCATTTCAGCAGCAGGCAGAAGCGGAAGGCAAGTGGAAGCGGGTAACTGTGTCGCAGGTACAGTTGTGTTGTTATTTTACCGGTTTCACAGAAATATGCAATCTGCGGGATGCTATGAAAAAGAAATCAGGCAAAAACTTCAGCCTGAAACAGTTTCACGAGCAGTTTCTGAGTTATGGCAGTGCGCCTGTAAAGCATATCAGAGCTTTGATGCTGAAGTGATAACTGAAATTTGCCCTGTGTTTCATGCTGGCTGAAACACAGGGCAAAGGCATTAGCTGAGTTTGAAGGAAATCGGGATGGTGAAATATACACGCACATTCTTACCCTCATGAGTGCCGGGTTTCCATTTTGGCATAGACATTATCACCCTTATAGCCTCGTCCGACAAAGACTGGTCTGGAGAGCGGACGATAGCAGGTGATTTCAGGTCGCCATTTTCATCTACAATGAATTTTACCAATACTTTGCCTTCTATACCTTTTTTCTTGGCTTCCTGTGGGTATATGATGTTTTTTCCAAGGAATTCAGAAATATCAACACTTGATTCCGGCATGTGGTCTACATGGTTTAGTGCCTGTGTATCCTGATTTTCAGGAGCAGCCATGGTTGTCTGAATAGGTTTGGCAATGTCTTTTTCCGTTGCAGGCTGCCGGTTGCAGCTCTGCAGGTATACTATTCCTGCTATAAGCACTGTGGCGGTAATGCCCGACCGGATAGTAGCTGTGCGCAACGTGTTGCGGCTTTGCGGTGTTTTTTGTAGCATAACGATTCTGCGTTTTATGGGATGATGAAAAAAAGTGTGTGATATTGAAAATGAGCGGTTGCCGAGCAAGGTATTGAGCATACTTTGTATGTACGCTTCTTTATTCGCTGCAGAGGTACTGTCTGCTTCAAACTCGTGCACCACTTGTAGCTCTTTTATTATTACATACAACACCGGATTTGGCCAGAACAGGCATTGCAATAGCTTTAGGTAAATGATGTCGCGGGTATGCCCGTGGCGTACGTGTGCGAGCTCGTGTTGCAGTATTGCAGGGTCAGTAGTCTTGCCGGGGAAGAAGATGTACCTGCCAAAGCTGCCCGGGCCATAGCCGCAATCGGTTATTACTTTTACGCTATCGGGAAGCAATTCATAAGGTTTGCCTGCTACAAATCGCCTGAAGGAAAAGTACTGTACTGAAAAGTATAGTATAAGGATAGTGACGCCGGAAAGATAGATAGTAGTGAGAAGCTCATTTAGCGTATAGGCACCTATGCCGGTTTCTGCAGCTTTTTTAGAGAAAATCAATACTTCCGGTAGCAATGATTTTGCTCCTATGATATTGTAAGGTATGCTATAGTTGATACCAGGCAAGTAGATAAACGGCAAAAGAAACGGCAATGTAGCAGACAGCAGCAGGTAAAACCGGTTCCATGAGTGGGAGGCCCTGTCGCGCAAAAACAACTTGTATACAGCATACAAAATACCTGCATAAATAGCAGACAAGAATAGGTATTGCATATTGGTTACTTTTTGGTGTTATTGTTCTTCAATTCTTTCAGTATGTTTTCCAGCTCCTGCACAGATACATCCTTGTCTTTTACGAAAAAAGAGAACATCTCGCTATAAGAGCCCTCGAAATATCGTTTTACAAACTGTTTCATGGTTTTGCGGCTATAGTCATCTTTCCGCACCAGCGGATGGTATCTGTTGGCTTTGCCCAAGGACTCAAAGCCAACAATGCCCTTATCTGCCAGTATTTTTATAATAGTGCTTACCGTGTTGTAGTGCGGTTTTGGCTCGGGCATCTCGTCTACTATTTCTTTTACAAATGCTTTTTCCAGCCGCCAGAGTACCTGCATTATATCTTCTTCAGCTTTCGTCAGTGGTTTGTAATTTGCTTTCATAATCGATTTATCTACTAAAGTTTTAGTAAATGTACTAACTATTTAGTTAATCAACTAAATATTTAGTTGATATTTTTATAAAATTGTTTGTTTGACTGTATTTTTTGGATAGAAAATTGCTGTATTGAGCCATTAATTGTATCGCGTTATTATAAGCAGGCTCTGATTTTTCCCGTTAAACAATTATCTTTATCCCCCGTTATGATCGTGAAATTTCAAAAGATATACCGACCCGTCATTTTTCTGTGCCTGTTAGCTATCTTGCAAAGTTGTGGTGAGAAAGTGCCATTGCCAGCCAAAAATTCTACGTACGACATCTCGTATACCGGCAATATGGAGATAGGTGAAAAAATCATTTTTCAGACAGATGCACCAGCCGGTAGCCAGTTGTTGTGGCTTTTCAGCGATGGTAATAGTTCTACATTGGCGAATCCGGAACAGGTATTTTATAAGTTGTCTTACAATGGTGCTGCTATTGCAGACGATACAGTAACGCTTATTGTTAATAATGATGTTTATCACCGTAATGTAAAGACCTTCAGGCTCAGACCTAATGTTGGCAAGTTGGCAGGAATGAGGGCCTGGAAAGGTGGCAATTTTTCTCTGCACGGAAATTGCTGCCCTGGCTTTACGAACCATAGCCTCAATGATACCTTGTTCGGAATTAGTGTAGCAGATAGTTTCACGCTGAAATCGTGGAGTGCTGTGATGCCCTATCTGGCAGATAGTAATTATTACAGTAATGAGCGCTCGTCGGGCAGATACAATGCTACCTGGCTCAGGTATACCCGCGATACTCTATTTTTCAGACAGAGAAGCGGCACAGCCGATGGCTGGACGGAGATTACCTACTTTCATAAATTCTAATGACCACCTTATGGCAGCAAAGCAAGGTAGTAAGCAATATTGGCCGGTAAGGTATATAGCTGTACTTGTATTGCTCGTATTGCAGATTGTATTTTATTACCTGTTTACCCGATATTATTCCTGACAACTATTCATAAGGACTTTCTGAAGATATTATTGGCATTTTCTGTTGTTGCAATTGCTACTTCTTCTATGTTTATATTTTTTATTGCGGCGATTCGGGCTGCAATGTGCGGAAGGTAGCTGCTTTCATTTTTTTTGCCCCTGAAAGGCACGGGCGCCAGATAGGGGGCATCTGTTTCCAGCACTATATGAGCCAGGGCTGTGTCCTGTAGTATTTCCGGCAGATTTGTATTTTTGTAAGTAACCACCCCCCCGATTCCCAGAAAGAAACCTAACTCAATGATGGCTTTAGCCTCCGCAAAGGTGCCACCGAAGCAGTGAAAAATTCCTTTTAGCTTACCGTTCTGTTTTTTACGCACTATTTCTATACAGTCGGCAGTAGACTCCCTGCTATGTATCACTATGGGAAGGTCATACTTAAGTGCCATGTCTATCTGATATTCGAAAGCTTCTGCCTGCTGTGTTTTCCATGTCATGTCCCAGTAGTAGTCCAGACCTATTTCTCCTACAGCAGAGAACTTTCTTTTGTCCATCCATTCTGTTACTATATCCAGTTCCTTTTTGTAATCCTCCTTTACATAACAGGGGTGCAGCCCCATCATAGGCATACAGTTGTCGGGCCATCTATCGGCCATTTGCAGCATGCCATCTATAGTTTCACTATTGCAGTTGGGCATGTACATCCGGGTGACACCTGCGGCTATAGCACGGCTAATTTGCTCCGGGTCGTTTATGAGTTTATCATCATAAAGGTGCGTATGGGTATCGGTAAAAGTCATTTGCTGCAAAAATAGTGCAAATACTATGAGTATTGTTTTTGCTTTGTTGAGCTTTTAGTCTTGCCGGAGTGTTTGTGCTTTTTAGCAATCTTCATTTTTATGAATTTTTCCAGTTCTACCGCATGAAAAACGATGGTAGAGATGCCAAGGCAAAGCAGGAATTCATTTAGTGTAAGTGGTTTTGTTTTAAATAGCTCATTGGCAAATGGCAGATAGATAATGCCTATCTGCATGGCAATGGTAAGTAGTATGGCACCAAGCAATGGCAGATTTGAGAATACGCCCATTTTATAGATAAAATGCCGCTCGCTGCGTATAGCAAAAACATGCCCCAACTGCGAAAGCAGCAACACGGTGAATACCATGGTTTGCCAATGAGTATCGTCGTTTCTCAGAGAATAATGCTGCATTGCCAACGTAATTACGGCCATAAGCACTCCAACCCAGATGATGTGTATGCCCACACCTTCGGCAAACATACTCTGCCCTACAGGGCGTGGATTTCTTTTCATGATATCCGGCTCAGTTTTTTCATTGGCCAGCGCCAGACCCGGAAGGCCATCTGTAACCAGATTTATCCATAAAATATGGATCGGCAGCAGTGGTATCGGCATACCTAAAATTGGCGCCATAACAATGACCAGTATCTCCGCACCATTGCACGCCATTATGTATTTTACAAATTTCCTGATATTGTCAAATATTCTTCGTCCTTCCCGTACGGCCTTTACGATAGTAGCAAAATTGTCGTCGAGCAGAATGAGGTGAGCAGCTTCCTTGCTCACGTCGGTACCGGTAATGCCCATGGCTACACCTATGTTGGCGGCTTTGAGCGATGGGGCGTCGTTAGCACCGTCTCCGGTCATTGCCACATAATGGTTTTTATTTTGTAGTGCTTTTACTATTGTAAGCTTTTGCTCAGGCGACACCCTGGCATATACCCTTATGTTTTCTACTTTTTCATCAAGCTCCGCTGCACTCATCGCAGACAGGTCTGCGCCTGTAATAGCAATAGTACCGGGAGTGAGTATACCTATTTTTAAGGCGATTGCAGAGGCCGTTGCCAGATGGTCACCTGTTATCATTACCGGGATAATGCCTGCATGTCTTGCTTCTTGTATCGCATCTTTTACTTCTTCACGTGGTGGATCTATCATCCCTGCTATACCTGCATAGAGTAGCCCGTTTTCTATTTTGGCAACGTCCGTTTCATTGGGTTTGCTTTCAAAAATCCGGTATCCAAAAGCGATTACCCGCATACCTTTTGCAGACAAAGCATCCACTTCTTCGTTGATGGCAGTAGCCTGGCCGTCGGATTCCAGTATTTCCAATACAGACTCTGTAGCTCCCTTGGTGAAGGCTATATATTTACCATCAAAGCTGTGAATGGTGGTCATCCGCTTGCGGTCCGAATCAAACGGCAGCTCTGCTATTCGGGGAAACTTTTCTTTCAGGTCGCTGATTGTTTTGTCCCCGGCATTCTCAGTTACATATTGCAGCAGTGCTATTTCTGTAGGGTCGCCCAGCCATTTTTCACCATCTGTTACCACATCCTGATTGAGTGCCATAGCTATTTCAAGCCAGGAAAGTTTATCAACCAATGTTGGATCTTCTTTGGCCGGGCTGATTTCGGTAACCTTCATTTCATTTTTGGTAAGAGTACCTGTCTTGTCAGAGCATATATAGGTTACAGAGCCCAGGGTTTCTACAGCAGGTAGTTTTCTTACTACAACATTCGTTTTGGAGAGTCGTTTTGCACCTCTGGCCAGCGATATTGTGATTAGGGCAGGTAGTGCCTCGGGAATAGCTGCTACTGCCAGTGTAATTGAAAGCAGGAGC
>JAIOYR010000024.1 GCA_021740995.1 Taibaiella sp. | reverse complement strand
CAGCTACCCCAGAACGCAGGGCCGTCTGTAAATACCTCCGGCAACGAAACCACCCCCTACATAGCCGCCGACAATAAAACACTATTCTTCGCCAGCGACCACAGGCCGGGGCTGGGCGGCACAGACCTTTTTATAAGCCGCAGGAAAGCAGGTGACCAATGGACTACAGCCGAAAACCTGGGATACCCCATCAACTCTGCGCATGATGAGAGAAGCGAGTATGTATCTCTGGATGGACAAACGCTCTATTTCGCATCAGACCGCAATGGCCCTGCCGGCAACTACGACCTATACCAGACCCTGCTTCCAGGCATTATTGCACCCTTGGCTGTGAGTTACCTGCAAGGATTTGTGGTAGACAGTATTTCGCGCGAGGCACTGAACTCTGCTGCCATGTATATATGCAATGCCACTACAGGAGATACGCTCTATGAGCTGCGCAGTAACCGTGGCGATGCTAGCTATGTAATTACCCTGCAACCCGAAAAAACATATGTCGTACATACAGGGCGCACAGGGTATCAGCCGGTGAGTGATACGCTTTACTTCGGCAAAGAGTTTCTAAAAAAACCTATGATACACAATGTAGCTATGCTGACACTTGACTACAACCCACTAAAACCCATCGACGACAGCCTCATAGCCTCTGTTCATTTCGATGTGAACGTAACAGAACTCTCTGATTCTGATAAAGCAATACTACAGGATGCAATATCTCCCTGGCTGGAGGAGAAGGATCTAATCATTTATGTAAATGCCTATACAGACAATACCGGCACCCCCATGATCAATGAAGGACTATCCTACAAGCGGGCTGCCATTGTAGCAAAAGAAATCATCTCATCGGGCTTTGACGAGTCGGCAGTATCTGCAAAAGGCTGGGGCGAAGCAAATGCCATAGCATCGAACGATACAGAAGAAGGAAGATTAAAAAACCGAAGAGTAGAGATTGTGGTTAAAAGATAAATAAGGAGGTTATATACATCTTTACAATCACAGATGATATAACTAATCATTATTTTGGGTTTATAACTAACAAAGTATATATTCACACTTAATAACTGTGAACACTACTATTTGCTGATGCCTAAAGTAATATACTTACTTCTATCGCTCATTTCATTATTTTGCTCCTGTACTAATAGGGGAAGTAAGCCTGTATCAACATCATCTGCTTTCGATAGTATCTCTCTGGTTGCAGATAATCTAGCTGATTCCGGCTTAAAGGAAGAAGCACTACATCTCATATACGATTGGCATAGTAAAACAAAAGACCTAACAGTAGAAGATGAGATAGACTACTTCTCCTACAGCAACGTTATTTACAATCACAATAAAAACTACGAAAGATCAATACTGATTGCAGATAGCATGCTGATGATTCTGGACAAAGCAGACGAAAACGACCCAAACATATTGAGTGCCCGAATAGTTGCATACAATATTAAAGCAGATGCACTGTTTGCCAAGGGAATGTATAATGACGCCTATAATTATTACTTCATTGCTCAGAGGTTGGCTATAGACAATAACGACACCTGCTACCTGCGCACCTATACTTATAGCCTGGCTATGACCCTGTTTCGCCAGCAGCGTTATCAGCAGTCGGCAATGCGGTTTAGAGAAGCATATGATCAGTCAGACAAATGTCCTGAAGATTTTAATCTTTTCTATTTTAAACAAGAGCTGCTAGATAATATCGGGCTGTGCTACAATGCATTGGAAAAATATGACAGCGCTATGTATTTCTACAAAAAAGCACTAACCTACCTAAATGAGCACACAGGCAAATATGACCATAAACTATTGAATGTATATGAAGCGCCAAAAGCAGTAGTATATGGCAACATGGCCGAAGTTTACAGACATTTGGGTAAGTATGATTCTGCTAAAATACTTTACGAAAACAGTATTAATATTAATCTTCAGAAAGGACATACCAATACCGATGCACTGGTAAATCAGGTGAAACTAGCCGACCTCTACTTCAAAACCGGAGATATACCAGAAGCTAAAATTACTCTTGAAAAAATAAAGGCAGAGCTCGACACTATACCAGACAGGCAAGTGGAAATGATGTGGCACAAACTGATGTGGCAATACTGCGAGCTGGCAAATGACTCTGTACAATCATACAAGCATCTGCGCATCTATACCATGCTCAACGACAAATACATCAGTGACAATAAGGCATTGATGGAAACCGATCTGGATATGCGGGTAAAAGATCTTGAAAAACAGTACAAAATAAACCTGCTCACAAAAGATAAAAGGCAACAAAAAACCTACCTGATAATATTAACCATCCTGGCGTTAATGTCTATAGCAATCATATTCCTGATATTGCGAAATACATTGAAAAGACAAAAAAATATAAAAATACTCACCGACCTGAACAATAAAGTAAACGAACAAAAAAAGCAACTGGAAAAAGCACTCGAAGAACTGCAAACCAAAGAAAAAGACAAAGCAAGAATATTGAAATCGGTGGCACATGATGTAATGAATCCTATTGGAGCAATCATATCGCTCACAGACATATTGCTGCATGAAAAAGATAGCTACACACCCGAGCAACTGGAAATCCTAAACCTGATTCTAGAAGCCAGCAACAACTCTCTGAACCTGAGCAGAGACATACTGGAAGCATCTGAAGAAATAGATGAGAACAATATGACCAAAGAAAAAACAGACATCAATAAACTCATTTCCAAGTCTGTAGAACTATTAAACTTCAAAGCACTATCAAAGAAACAACACATAATCACAAAACTGCCGGAAACGCCGATTTATGCATACGTCTACAAAGATAAAATGCGAAGGGTAATAAATAACATACTTGCCAACGCTATAAAATTCAGCTACGAAAACTCAGATATTGAAATCACACTTGAGCATATAGCCGGTGATGTGCACATTGCAATAAAAGATAGCGGAGTAGGTATCCCTGAGAAAAACAAAACCAATGTGTTTGATATGTTTACTGATGCAAAAACATCAGGAACATCCGGCGAGATTCCACATGGTCTTGGCTTGTCTATTTCACTGCAGATAGCCCGTGCACACAATGGCGATATATGGTTTGAAAGTATAGAAGGCAAAGGCACTACCTTTCATCTTGTATTCCCTGTGAATAGTGATAATGCTGCTTAAATTTGCTAGTAGAAATTGGCTGATTTAATTTCAACTCAAAAACACAAAAATGAGCAAGTACGATCCGCGCATAGACGAATACATTGCAAAAGCAGCACCATTCGCTCAGCCAATATTGAGCCACCTGAGAGGGCTGATACATACTGTATGCCCCGATGTGGAAGAAACGTGGAAATGGAGCTTTCCTAACTTCGACTATAAAGGCACTACTATGCTGAGTATGGCAGCTTTCAAGCAGCATTGTACATTTGGTTTCTGGAAAGCATCGCTTATGCCCGACCCGGAGAACATATTCAATCTTGCGGAGAAA
The DNA here is from genome assembly GCA_021740995.1 of Taibaiella sp. GTDB lineage: Bacteria > Bacteroidota > Bacteroidia > Chitinophagales > Chitinophagaceae > Nemorincola. Next base: position 42,048 of record JAIOYR010000024.1, on the reverse strand, counting down.
GCTGCCATGGGTAATCTGGGGAAAATAACCAGCCTTGCTGACCTGCCCAAAGATAGTGTTCTGAAGAAGTATATTAAGGAAGCAATGAAACTTAATGAGGCGGGTGTAAAGCGCACCTTGCCCAAGAAGGCTACCAATGTTGAAAAAGCAGCGCTCACTACCCCACCCGACTTCGCCGCACTACTCAAAAAGAACCAGGATGCAAATACCACCTTCAACAACTTTAGCTATTCTCACAAAAAGGAATACATAGAGTGGATAGAACAAGCCAAAACCGAAACTACCCGCAACAAACGTATGGCACAAGCCATAGAAATGATAGAAGCAGGTAAAAGCCGAAATTGGAAATATCAAAAGTAGGCAGGCCACTTTCAACACCTAATCAAAAGCTCGGCTCTATTCTCTGTTCTTGCTATCCATGATTATCGTAACCGGACCATCATTTACCAGGGCTACCTTCATATCTGCACCGAATGTACCGGTAGCTACCGGCTTGCCCAATTTCAATGAAAGGACGGAATTGAAATACTCGTACAATGGTACTGCCTGCTCCGGCCGGGCGGCTTTGATGAAGGATGGGCGATTACCTTTTTTGTATGCGGCATGTAATGTGAACTGACTTACTACCAATACATCTCCAGCGGTTTCTACAATGTCTTTGTTCATCAGCCCCTGCTCATCGCTCATTACTCTGAGCATGGCTATTTTTCCAGCCAGCCAGTCAGCATCTTCTTTGGTATCTTCAGTTTCTATTCCCAGCAACACCATGTAACCTTTCCCAATGGTTGATTTTACCTGTCCATCAATTGTAACACTGGCAGAGGATACCCGCTGAATGACTGTGCGCATATCTCAAAAGTAAGAAAGAAGATTTATTGCTACCTCGTGCAATGCAGCTATTTTTGCAACATAATGTTCCAAATATCTGATACTATAGTAGCTATAGCCACCCCACCCGGCGAGGGGGCAATAGGTGTGATACGCCTGAGCGGCAGCCAGGCAATCGCAATTACCAATTCCATTTTCAAAGGTAAAGACCTGGGCCTGCAGCCATCGCATACCTTGCACTTTGGTAAGATAATGGATGGAGCGCAGGTAATAGATGAGGTAGTAGTAAGTGTATTCAAAGGACCTAAAAGCTATACAGGCGAGGATATAACAGAGATAAGTTGTCATGGGTCGGGGTATGTGCTGCAGCAGGTAGTAGGCCTGTGTGCTGCCAATGGCGCACGCATGGCAAGACCGGGGGAGTTTACCATGAGGGCTTTTCTGAATGGCAAGCTGGACCTGACACAGGCAGAGGCTGTTGCCGACCTGATAGCCAGCGACAGCAGCAGTGCACACAAGGCAGCTATGCACAACCTGAAAGGCGGATTTAGCCACGACCTTGCAGCTATGCGGGAGCAGCTCATACGCTTCAGCGCACTGATAGAACTGGAACTGGACTTTAGCCAGGAAGATGTGGAATTTGCGGACCGCACACAGTTCTATGAACTGATAGAGCGGATAACAGCCGCCACCACCCAACTCATACAGTCATTTGGGCTGGGCAATGCTATAAAGAACGGGGTAAGCGTGGCCATAGCCGGAAAACCCAATGCCGGAAAAAGCACGCTGCTGAATGCACTGCTCAATGAAGACCGGGCTATAGTAAGCGAGGTGGCTGGCACCACACGCGACACTATAGAGGAGGCGCTAAACATAAACGGCATCCTGTTCAGACTGATAGACACTGCAGGCATAAGGGAGCATACTACCGACCTGATAGAGCGACAAGGCATAGCCCGCAGCAGAGATGCTATGAACAAGGCAGATGTGGTTATTTATCTGTTTGACGTTGCCCAATACCTCACTTCCGACTTTGAGCAAAACGACCTGCTGCGGCAGATAGAAGAATTTAGCGAGCGTAAGACAAGCTTTCTTGCGGTAGGCAATAAAACCGATGAGGCAGGAAGAGAAAATGCTGCTTCGGCGCTCAAAAGCCTTGGCGAAAATGTACTGCTGATATCTGCACGCAATAAAGAAAACATAGACGAACTAAAAGAGGCACTGTACAATCTGGTAACCGGTGGCACAGTAAAAACAGAGGGCACCATCATCACCAATGCAAGACACTATGCCACATTACAGGAAGTACTAAAATCGCTGGCAGATATAAAGAACGGCATGGACAACAACCTGCCCGGCGACCTGTTATCGCTGGATATTCGCAGTTGCCTACACTACCTGGGCGAGATAACTGGACACGTTACTACCGAAGATAAGCTGGACTACATTTTTTCAAAGTTTTGTATCGGAAAGTAACTACAAAAAAAAGCTACCGGTTAAGGTAGCTTAAAATATTTTTCAATTGCCGGAAATCTACTGTTTTACCAGCTTCTCCACTTTTAGCAGTTGCCCGCTTTCATTGTAGAGGCTCACGAAGTAAATACCTCCTGCCAGATTGCTGATATCAATATCCTGAATATTGTTGGTTTCGATAATCGTTTTACCTTCTATTCCGGCTATTACTGCCTTGGTGTTTTTAGGAGCATCTATATGTATAGATGATACGGCAGGGTTAGGGTATATCCTGATATTGTCGGCCGCACCTAATTCATTGAGACCAAGAGGGAATTTAAACCAATCGGAAGAAGCAGAGCAACCATTAAAGTCGGTAACTACTACACGGTATCTTTCTTTTTTGTTGGGCAGCGTGTAGGTGTTGCCAGTAGCACCGGGTATTGCCACCAAGCTATCGTACCACTGGTATGCCACAAACCCTGCATCAGCAGTCAGCACCCGTGTAATCCAGTTGTAGGAAAGATCAGTTTCAGGAAGTGCGTTTACTGTAACAACGGTAGTCGTCACACAGCCAAATACAGTATAAGTAATAGTTGCAGTATCTGCAAAGTGACCAGAAGCTATACCGCTTGTATCCACTATATCTGCTACATACTCATTGCTGGTAGACCATGTTCCACCGCTTACACCATTAGATAGTGTAACCTCGGAATTGCTACATATAGACAATGGTCCGCCTATTGGAGGCAAAGCTGGTATAACATGCAGTAAAAATCTGGAAAAACAACCGGTTGGCAAATGATATCCAATGTAGGTAATACCATTCACAAGACCATTTACCACACCCGAAAAAGTATCTATTGATGCATTTGCAGGATTACTGCTTACCCATGTTCCACCACCTACTATATTGGTAAGAACTACCGGAGCACCCACACAAACACTGTCTGATCCTAAAATAGGTGCCAGTGGATTAACCGTCACCGTAACTGTGGTACGGCATCCTGATGGAACGGTATAAGTAATGGTGGTAGTACCCATCGAAATGCCATATACTTTGCCTGTAGACAAACCGGCAGTAGCCACAGAGGTATCGCTGCTGCGCCATGTGCCACCCGGTGTAGGTGCAGTACTTGCAAGCGATGTAGAATCTCCGTTGCAAGTGCTGAAAACTCCTGCTATAGTGCCGGGAAGAGCGTTAACAGTAATAAAGCGGGATACGGGAGTACAACCTGCTGTGGTATAAATGATTTGTGTAGTACCTGCTACTATACCGGCAACAACTCCTGATGATGCCCCTACAGTAGCTACAGAAGGATCGCTGCTGCTCCACGAGCCACCTGCCACTGTATTGGTAAGTGTGATGCTATTGGTAGCGCACAACTCGCCGGGACCAGCAATGGGTGCAGGTGATGGATTGACATTCATAGTTAGTAGTGTGTAACAACCTGTAATACCAATAGTATAAGATATACGTGCAGTACCTGCTGAGTTACCATTGACAAGACCAGTAGAAAAATTAACGGACGCCCTGCCCGGACTACTGCTTTGCCAAACGCCACCTACTGAAGCATTAGTAAGTAAAGTACTGCCACCAACGCAGACATTACTACTACCAGCAATAGGTGCCGGATTTGGATTTACCGTAAAGCTTCTGGTAGCAAAACAACCTGTAGCAGAAACAATGTAAGAAATAGTAGTAACACCAGCACTAAAGCCCGACACTACTCCGGTAGAAGAACCTGCGGTAGCTAAAGCAGGCATAGTGCTGCTCCAGGTGCCACCGGGAGTAGCATTTGACAATGTAGTAGCTGAGCCTACACATACGTTATAGGGCGTGCCCGGAGCAGTAGGATGAGTAATAGGTGCAGGATTACTATTGACATACATAAAAGCAGTAACAAAGCAACTACCAAGCGTGTAGGTGATAAATGTACCACCTGCTGTAAGACCACTGGCTACACCGGTAGTAGCATTTATTGATACCACTCCAGGATTGGAACTTACCCATGTGCCACCGGTAAAGGCATTGGTCAATGTAATATTATCTCCCTGACAAATGTTGATAGGAGCAGCCGGAGAAATAGGAGCCGGACTGATGGTAACAAGCTGTGTACCGCTACTAACCATGGTACCTGTAACACCACCACATGCACCAGCGCCGCCAGTCCATTCTATTACACAAAAGAAATAATAATTGCCGCCAACAGAAAGTGACGGTGTGTAGGAAACAGATCCGGTACCCGAAGTATTGGTGACAAAAGGTATTGGACCACTCGCCAAAGTAGCACCAGGGACACTAGTACTATTGGTAAGATTATAGTACCACCATACCTGACATGATGCACCTGTTGGAACACCCGTACCGCTATTGCACGTTGTGTAAGTGAAAGTAATAGGTGATATAGGAGCTCCTACACAATAGGTATTGGCGCCGGTAAAAGAAGAAGTCCCACTAGGTTGGTATATAGTCTGCGCCGATGATATAAAACCAAGGCAGCATGCCAACAATACTAAATAAATTCGTTTCATTAATCTAAGATAAATTGTTTAAAATTCTGTTTCTACTATGCCAGGACCTGTCTTTATATAATCAGACGCTGCAAGACCTATTACTGTTTTATAAGTTTCTCTGTAGCGATTTTCATGCCGTCGCTATTGTACAACGAAAGCAGATAAACGCCCTGTGGTAACTGAGCAATGTCGATAGTTTTTACCTGATTCTGTGCCATTACCGTTTTACCTTCTATACTGCTGACAATAGCAGTAACGTTATCACCAGCCTGAATATTTACTATACCAGTAGCGGGATTAGGGAAGATCGTGATTTCGTTGACAGAAGAAGTTGCACCAACACCCATTGAAACATTGTAATTGAAAGGAGCAGAAGCAGCTTCGCAACCATTGGAATCAGTAACTACCACATAGTAACTACCATTGTAAATACCTGCCGTTTTATAGATGACAGCACCTACAACTTCTCCGTGCACACTATGATACCATTGGTAGGTTTCATATCCGGTACCGGTAGATAATGTGTTGGTAGCAGGATCAAAACCTACCGAAGGTGCAGGTAAAGGATGAACTGTGAACGACCTTGTGATAGCACAGGAAGTAGGTAATGTATATCTGATAATAACCGTACCCCCGGCTATTGTGGTCATAATCCCGGTAGTATTTCCGATAGACGCAAGAGAAGTTGTTAGCGAAGTCCATGAACCGCCTGGGTCAGGATTGTAGAGCGTATCTATGTCTGTAGCGCAATAGAAACTATCTCCGATAATTGGTGAAGGAAGCGGGTTGATGGTTACGGTAACATAAACTTTACAACCAGCGGGGGTGGTGTATTCTATCAATGCAGTATCTGCAGCAACACCAGTAACTGTAGCCGATGAAGCCGTAGTAGCAGCTACTGTTGCAGAACCCGGATTGAAACTAAGCCAGGTGCCACCGGGAGTGGTATTGGAAAGTAAGGTAGAGCCACCCGGACAAGCCTGAGCAACACCAACTATTGGATCAGGAGCAGTTGCTACATTTACTGTACCGGTAATAAAGCATCCACCGGGCATAGTATAAGTAATTCTTGAAGTACCGGAAGCAATACCTGTGACAATACCTGAGGAAGATAATATGGTAGCAATAGAAGGATTGCTGCTGCTCCAGGAGCCTCCAATAATGATATTTGCCAGAGTAGTAATAGAGCCAACACATACATTTGTATCGCCTACAATTGGAAGAGGATCCGGGTCTACTGTTACGAGCGTAGTTGCAGATCCACAACCATTAGTATAAGATATAAGTGCAGTTCCACCACTGATACCTGTAACCACACCAGAAGAAGCTACAGATGCAATACCGGGGATTGCAGAACTCCACACGCCACCCGGCAATGAGTTACTTAAAATTATATTATCACCTATGCACATTGGTGCAAGACCTGCATTAGGTGGTGGTAAAGGTTTCACTGTCATTGTAGTAGTGGCAATGCAGCCATAAACTGTAGTATACGTAACAATAGCAGTACCGTCTGACACACCTGTAACAAGACCTGTAGTAGGACTACTAAGAGTTGCTGTTGCAATTGTAGGGTCAGAGGAGCTCCATGTTCCACCAGTAGTAGTATTGGTTAAAGTTACGGTAGCACCACCCTCACATACGGTGTCGGAACCAATATTTGCAGGAGGATTTGGGCGAACTGTGATCACACGAGAAACAGGAGCACCGCAGGTATTGCCGTAAGTAATGGTTGCAGTACCTAATGCTCCGCCAGTTATCATACCGGTCAAACCATCTACAAAAACGTGAGTGGGGCTGCTGCTGGTCCATGCACCGCCAATAGCCGTGTTTGTTAAAAATGCTGAACTCATGAGGCAAATATCAGACGGACCTGCTATTGCGGAAGGTGTTGCTCTTACTGTAACAACAACCGTCGCAGGTGCAGCACAAGAAGAAGTATACGAAATTGTAGTAGTACCCTGAGACAAAGCTGTAATAGTACCGGCAGAAGAAATAGAACCAACAGCCGGATTGGTGCTTACCCAGGTACCACCAGGAGAAGCACTTAACATAACAGCAGTATCTCCCGCGCAAATAACAGAACTACCTACTATGGGAGAAGTAGGGGTACAAACATAATCAAGGGAGATATTGTCTAATGCAGCGGGAGGATTTGAACCTGTAGCACTTGCGTCATTCTGCCAGCTGAATATTATCCGAAATGTGGTACCAGCCAAAGCATTTGGCAACACAACATTTGCTAGCGTATAACCACCTGCAGGGGTGGTCTGTGTCCAAACCACGGTAGCACCGGCAATAGTAGTAGACGGCGAGACAGGGAGATTTGCCGCTGGTGTGATTGTAGTGGGTGCAGTAGATACAAAGAATCTGTCGGCAGTAACGTCGCCCTGACCTTTCCAATAAAAACGTAAAGTTATACCGGTTGCACCGGCAGGTATTGTTACATTTCTGAAAAAGTGACACGTACGGGCACCTCCGGCTGGTGTATATGCATAAGCTGAACCATTATTGGAAACATATACACCCCGAGTGCCGGCATAAGGAGTGGAAGCGGTGCCAACCACCCATTGATGGATAACAGTAGGAGGGTTTACTTCCGTCCATCCGTTTGAAGCAAATGTTGGTGTTGTACCGGTTTCAAAACCACCGTCGCCGGTAGGGCTTATAACTACCTGAGCATTGCTTGCAAAACTTATACTACATGCTAACAGGAGTGCCTGTAAAATCTTCATAAAGAATCAGTTGAAATCGTTATTGTATTATACTAATCTAACAGTCAAAATAAACTTTAGCCTACTTTTTGGTAATTTTTTCCACTTTTATCAGCTCTCCTGCTTCGTTGTAAATCGAAAGAAAATATAGACCTGATGAAAAACCGCCAAGAATGATAGACGATGGATTATTGTATTCATTTAATATTTTACCTTCAATAGAACTCATCACGACCTTTACATTGAAGGGAGCTTCAATCTTCAACACATCCGAAACCGGATTGGGATATATCTTCATAGCCTGAGCAGCAATATCTTTGATACCCACTGTAGGTATAAAATAACCTGCGGAGAACGCAGTGCAGCCATTATTATCAGTCACTCTTACCCTGTAATTGCCACCTGTAGCGGGAGTATAATTAAAGGAAGTAGCACCCGGAATAGCAACCGTATTTAGAAACCACTGATAAACGGCAAAAACATTAGCTGTGCTTAATGTAGCACCAGACATAGAAACTACAGGCAAAGGATAATCATTTACATCCACATATACTACCCCTGATGTTGCAGTACAGGTAGTAGAAGTGACGGAAACATTGCATCTGTATAGACCAGAGGCACTGACTGTATACGAACTACCTATCGCGCCTGTAATATTGACACCGTTTTTCTGCCATTGGTAGGTTATGCCTGAAGTTACTCCGTTTGTGTTTACGGTGATAGTGCCATTATCACCTTTGCAAAGCAAAACTGAATCTGAAGGAGTAACAGGTGGAGTAGTCAACTTAACTACCGGAGTAGCGACAGGTGTGATATCTGTACAACCGTTTACGTCTACAACTTCAACTTTGAAGGAGCCACTTGTGTCTGTTATATAGGTATCATTGGTAGCGCCGGCAATAGGAAGGGTACCATCGTACCACTGATAAGTACCACCCGGCGTAGGTGGAACGGCAAGCGTTGCAGTTTCGCCCTCGCAAAATGCAGTGCTGGTAAGTGGATTGATAATAACGGTAGGTGGTGGAGACACTGGAACAAAAACGGTAGTGCTTGCACTGCAGCCGGTCGCATCTGTAACAGTAAATGTGTAAGTACCGGATGATGGGAGACCTGTGCTAACGGTAGGGTCTGTCATAGTAGAAGTGAAGCCCAGAGGACCTGACCAATTATAAGCAACGGCACCGGTAGCAGAACCAGAAAGGTCGAATGCAGTGTTGGGACAAGGAATAGCAACTGGAGGAGTAGCCGTCAAACCTGTAATGCCGGGACAATTGTAGGTAATGCGGAGGAACGGTGCATGGGTTCCTGAAACTGCCGGCACACCTGTTTCTCCAGTGATTGTGAATACTCTGGTAGCGGTAGGCAAAGTCCATATAACAGAAACAACACCTCCCTTATTTACGTCGATAAAAGTTTCTGCAGCAGGCTCAGAAGCTACTGTTTTATTACCCAGACCATTTACATAAGCTGAAGTATAAATTGTACCTGCCGCACCCATGGTGGTGAATAAAGTTGACGGGGTGGTGATGGTTGATAAATCACCAACGTACCCACGGGTTGTAGACCCAAAACCAAAACCGGTAGCATAAGCCTCAACATTGAAATGCAAATCCACATTAGTAACCACCGCAGATGCCGGAATTGTGGCAAGATTGAAAACAGCATATCCCCTCCTTCCATTCGGTAGCGGAGTTGCAGAAACTTGCATTGAATTATCTGATCTGGTAGTTGGGGTAGCATAGCCTGTAGTAAAAGACCCCAGTGCGCCGGTTGAGAAAACATCAACCGTATTCTGGGCTACAGAAGCAAAAGAGATACCGGCCGTAAGTAGTAAAAGTCCAATTCTTTTCATGCAAATATATATTATATTAAATATGCAATATTAACCATTCTCTGGAAAATGTATAATACAAAATTGTAGGACACACCTGTTCGTAACCGCTGGTTACAAAAAAGCACACCTAACTTCATGTTACGAAAATAATACTAATTTATGCAAAAACAAAAAGAAATCTATACATTTTTGTTTAGTGAAGATGATAAAATAAAGTACACCAATTTCGATCATTCTATTCCATTTCTGCGTTGTTGCAATCCCGAAAGTTTTCGGGATAAATAATTCATTATTCGCAGATTTTGCGCCTAGCATTAAAGAAACATAACAAAACATTTTATTTAATTAACTTTACTTAGCAATTCTATTTACTTTACTTCATTGTAATGATTCATTAAATCAAGTTATCAACACACCGATAGTTATAGGCGCTTAAAAAAAGAAAATTGTTAGCAAGCGTTCGAAAAAATGACACTTCCAATAGTTATTTAGCCCATCGATTTGGGATTGATTTTGCTACCTTTGTGCCATGAAAAATAACAAGATTACCATATTTTTAGTTACGTTTTTCATCCTGCTTGGAATTGCGTTTTTATCTTACTACTACAAAGTAAACAGTGCACAGAATAAGATATCACCGTTACCTATAATAGGAAATGACCAGAATCACCATATCTCGCCATTTTCCTTCACCAATCAGGATGGAAAAACCATAACCAATGAAGACATTAAAAATAAAATAGTAATTGTAGAGTATTTTTTCACCACATGTAAAGGTATATGCCCTAAAATGAATGAAAACCTTCACAAGGTATATGAAAAATTCAAAGGACATAAAGACGTAATGATTTTATCGCACACCGTAGACCCGGTGAAGGATACCGTCGGTGCACTAAAGGCTTATGCACTTCGCCATGAAGCCAATTCCAGCCAATGGATGTTTCTGACCGGAGACAAAAAACAGCTCTATGACATGGCGCGATACAGCTATCTGATTAGTGCCGAAGATGACACAGCCGGCATCAGCATAGACCAGGATTTCATTCACGACAAGCATTATATCTTAGTAGACCACTACGGGCGTGTGCGTGGTTTCTACGACGGTCTCAATGAGAATGACATTGCCAAAATAATCGATGATATTAGAACACTGATAGAAGAAAAAAACGCAAAATAAGGCTGAGTTTAACCGCAGAGACGCGGAGACGCTAAGATGTTTCAATAAAAAAAGGCGGCAAAGACTTTTTGCATGATGTAATAAAATTCTAGTTAATTCAGTGCATGCGTTTTCTGTATTGAAACATTATCATTTAGGTTTAAAACAACACATTTGTTCTACCTCATAGCCACTGTATTACTTAATGTAGTTGTTTCGGCAGTGCTGAAATTGTTTCCGAAGTATGATATAAACCCGCTACAGGCAATAGTGACCAACTACTGCGTATGCGTGATAACGGGTTGCATATTTACCGGGCAGATTCCTTTCACCACCACTACCCTACATGCCCCCTGGCTGCCATGGGCTTTGCTGATGGGTGTTGCATTCATTTCCATCTTCAACCTCACAGCCCACTGTACCAAAATAGACGGTATGACCACCACTGTAATAGCCAGTAAACTGTCGCTGGTGATACCGGTAGTATTCTCTGTATTTTTGTATAAGGAACATGCGGGTATCATTAAAATCATTGGTATCCTTATGGCATTCCCTGCTATCTACCTTGCCACCAAAACCAAGGAAAACAATAAAGCACAAAGTCTGTTACTGCCTTCACTATTATTTGTATTCAGCGGCGGGCTGGATACCCTGGTCAACTATATACAGACTTCGTTTTTGAATACACCGGAAGCTCAGGCAGCGTGTACCATTGTGTGTTTTGCTACAGCGGGCACAGCAGGAGTAATAATTGTGCTGGTGCTGTTTGCCATGCGCAAACTCACCTTCCACTGGAAAAACATTGTAGCAGGTATATCCCTCGGCATACCCAACTTTTTCTCTATCTTCTATCTGGTAAAGGCACTCAACAGCAATGTCTTTCAGAGTTCTGCCACTATACCTATGCTCAACATCAGTATACTGGTGGCATCTTCGGTAGCTGCGATGCTGTTTTTCAGAGAGCAGGCCGGCAAGTGGCGCTTAATGGGGCTGTTGCTGGCTACTGCAGCTATATTGCTTATTGGGTTTGGTGATAAATAAAGCATTCAGTATCTAAAGCAAAAGGGAGCGAATCGCCCCCCTTTTAACTATTTATCCTATTACCCTTTTAACCAATTACCCGAGATAAACTTTCAATGCATTGCTGTAGCGAGCTTTCTGAAGGCGTTTTATGGCACGCTCTTTTATCTGGCGAATACGCTCTTTTGTCAGGTCGTACTTCTCCCCTATCTCTTCTATGCTTGGGCCGCTGTCACCTTCCAAACCAAAGTAGGCTGCAAGTATTTCTGCTTCGCGCTGGCTTAGTGATTTAAGGATACGCCGAATCTCGTTGCGCAAAGAGTCCTTCATAACGTCGAGGTCGGTATCGCTGCTACCTTCCAGCAAGTCGCCCATTGCGACATCTTCAGCCTCGTGCACGGGTGCATCCAGCGATGTGTGACGGGTATTGCTTGTAAATATGTTAGTAACTTCCGTTTCGCTCATATCCAGTATATCTGCCAGTTCCTCTGTAGATGGTTCACGTTCGTTTTCCTGCTCAAAAGCAATAAATGCTTTGTTGGCTTTGTTGTACGTGCCTATCTTGTTTTGAGGAAGGCGCACCAAACGCCCCTGCTCTGCAAGTGCCTGCAGAATAGACTGACGAATCCACCATACAGCGTATGATATGAATTTGAAACCCTTGGTCTCATCAAACCGCTGTGCAGCCTTGATAAGTCCAAGATTTCCTTCGTTAATAAGATCGCTCAATGAAAGCCCTTGATGTTGGTATTGTTTTGCCACTGAAACTACGAAGCGGAGATTGGACTTAACCAATTTCTCCAGTGCGCGTTGGTCGCCCATGTGTATCTTCTGGGCAAGCGTTGTTTCCTCTTCGGGCGTTATCATAGAAATCTTGCTTATTTCCTGCAAGTACTTTTCTACGGCCTGGGAATCGCGGTTCGTAATCTGGGTGGCAATCTTTAACTGCCTCATAATGATATTCCTTTAAAATATTATTGTTAATGTACTTCTTCCTTCTAACTCACTTGATTTATTACTAATACAAAATAATGTATGTACATCTGTTTGTAAGATATTTGCCTTGATTCTATTTCTATGTAACAAGGCGTATATTTTTCTAAACTCGTTTGGTATTTTTAATAATTCCTGTTGTTACTAATACTATTGCTCAAAATACGTTCCACAAATGAAAATTAAAACAAAAAATAATCATAATGTTTTCAAAAATTCGCCTGAAACCGCTGTGGCATTGACTTTAAAAGGTTATTTTTAATAGTTATTAGCCTATAAGAAAACACAACCTGACAAGGTGGAGTATAATTGTGGTGCAAAATTATACCAATATGCCAAAAATGCTACCTTTGCGCCACAAATCACATCAACTTTAACAAAACATGGAAAAGGATTTATATCAACACCCGGATTATTATTTAGTAGACGAGCTATTAACGGAAGAACAAAAGTTAATACGTGATACTGTAAGAGCCTATGTGAAAAAAGACATTTCTCCTATTATAGAGGAGTATGCACAAAAGGCTGCTTTCCCAAATCAGATTATCAAAGATCTGGGTGATTTGGGATGTTTTGGTCCGTTTGTACCCCAAAAATATGGGGGCTCAGGGCTCGACTACATTACTTATGGCATCATGATGCAGGAGCTGGAGCGCGGCGATTCGGGAATACGATCTACCGCATCCGTACAGGGATCTCTGGTTATGTTCCCTATTTACAAATTCGGCACTGAAGAACAAAAACACAAATACCTGCCAAAACTTGCAACCGGCGAGCTGATGGGCTGCTTTGGACTTACAGAGCCCAACCACGGTTCTAACCCAGCCGGCATGCTCACAAATTATAAGGATGCCGGAGACCACGTAATACTCAATGGCTCAAAGATGTGGATATCCAACGCCCCCTTTGCAGACATAGCTGTAGTGTGGGCAAAAGATGATAATGGGGAAATACGCGGACTAATAGTTGAGCGTGGTATGGAAGGCTTTACTACTCCCGAAACTCATGGCAAATGGTCGCTGAGAGCGTCAGCTACCGGTGAGCTGGTGTTTGATAATGTAAAGGTTCCTAAAGCAAATATTTTCCCTGACATAAAAGGTCTGAAAGGACCGCTCAGCTGCCTTTCCAGCGCACGATACGGAATAGCATGGGGTGCACTGGGCTGTGCTATGGACTGTTATGATACGGCACTAAGGTATGCCAAGCAGAGAGAACAGTTTGGCAGACCTATAGCAGGTTTTCAGCTGACTCAAAAGAAACTGGCTGAAATGATTACTGAAATCACCAAGAGCCAGTTGCTCAACTGGCGGCTGGGTGTGCTGCGCAATGAGGACCGCGCCACGCCTGCTCAGATATCTATGGCAAAACGCAACAGCTGTGATATAGCGCTGAAAGTATCGAGAGAGGCAAGGCAGATTCTGGGTGGCATGGGCATCACGGGCGAGTTCAGTATCATGCGCCACATGATGAATCTTGAATCGGTAGTGACATACGAGGGTACACACGACATTCACTTGCTTATTACCGGCATGGATGTTACTGGTATCAACGCTTTCAGCTAATTGTAAAATTGCTTTTAATCAGTATTGCCATGGAAATTGCTATCATATCGCTTGCAGCTTTTTTCACGGCAATACTGACTTTTTTTTGCGGCTTTGGGCTAGGCACTATAATGCTACCTGTTTTTGCTGTATTCTTTCCGGTAGATCTTGCTGTGGCATTGACGGGTGTAGTGCACTTTTTTAATAACCTCTTCAAACTGCTTCTTGTAGGCAGGAACGCAGACAAGCAAATACTCATTCGCTTTGGCATACCGGCAATACTGGCTGCCTTTGCAGGTGCATGGATATTGCTGCATATCAGCGGGCTTCATCCTCTACTAAAATACAGCATTGGTGCCCACAAATTTGAGATAACACCTGTCAAATTTACTATTGCTTTGCTGCTCATCTTTTTTACATTAATAGACACACTGCCACTACCTGAAAAATTTAACTTTGGCAAAGATAAGTTACCGATAGGTGGACTGTTGAGCGGATTTTTCGGCGGACTATCGGGCAATCAGGGAGCATTGCGTAGTGCATTTCTTATTAAAGCAGGCTTATCTAAAGAAGCATTTATTGGCACATCTGTAGTTATAGCTTGTTTGATAGATTTTACCAGACTATCAGTATATGCTACCCGGTTTTCGTCAGCAAATCTGCAAAACAATATACCGTTAATTGTTGTCGCCACCACTGCAGCAATTGCAGGCGCATACACAGGCAATAAATTATTGAAAAAAGTTACGCTTAAATTTCTGCAACATGTAGTAGCCGTGCTGCTGCTTATTATTGCCATTTCACTAGGCAGCGGCATAATCTAATGATGCTACTTAAAAACAATATTAGTATTATTCCCCAGCTCAGTAAGGGCAATACTCCTGTCTTTTTTGTTGTATGAAATAAGCCCAAGGTCTTGCAGAAAGTCGAGGTATAATTCCAGGTTTCCGTGATAACTTATCTCAAGTTCAGACTGCACAATTTCAAAACAATCTTTGTATGGATGGTTCACATGTAAACATTGCTTTTTTATTGCAGAGAGTACTAAATTAAAGTTGTTCATGAGTTTAGAAGCTATTTAGTAGAAAAGCTTCATTTCAGACAAGGGGGAATGAAATATCTGATATTTTTTAGCAAGTTATGCAAATGTTATTTTAAAACATAAATATTTTTCTTAGTACAAAATATCTGTTATATAAAAAGCAGATCTTACATATAATTACGGGAGTAAACAAAAAAAGGATTTCGACAAAAAAAATTCTATCGAAAGGACATATCTAATGAGAAATGATGAAAATGATAGAGAATACTTGAGTAACTACTCAACAATTAGCTTCTGAATCTGAGTAAGATCTGAAGACTGCACATGGATGAAGTATATGCCGGCACTAAGTGAGGAAATATTTATTTCGGCAGGCAAAGAATTACTAATTGAGCATGTTGTTGAAAAAACATTGCTACCTGTAGCGTTCACAATTGAAATTCTGGCAATTCCTGACAACTGCTCTGTGGACATTATTTTAACGCTTTTAGTAGCCGGATTAGGGAAAACATAAAAATTATTAACCGAGGAAACAATATCACGGATTCCAGTAAAAGAGAATGGATATATCGTATGATGCAACGTGTGTTTTTTGAAACTTACACCGGTTGCCGATGGGGTAAAAGGAGATAATATAACATCAGCAGACGGACTGGTATAATAACCGTAATCTTCGGGACAAATAATATAACTGCCAAACCCAAGACTACCAAATGAATAACCACCATCACCATTGGTGTACGTATGTGTAACAACCTGCCCTGTAAAAGCATTCTTTAGGATTAAGAGCATACCCGGCTCAGGTACTTCTCCGGCAGTACCTTTTCCTGCTCCTGAGTATACAAAACCGCTGATAAACCCTGTACCTACAGGCACGGTTCCGTAAATCATATTTATGTCCTGAATAACTGAAACCCCTGTATATGCAGTGGATGCTGCTGTGAGCCAATTGGGGGTAGAGGCACCGTAAGTAGGTATGTAGTCGCTGGACCCAGATACACTGCTGAGCAATCTTGCTTTTACCATGTAGTTACCAATTGGTTTTCCGGTGAACTGAAAATAGGGCACAGAACCATCGAGACATGTAAGTGTTGAGTCGGTAGCGACAATAGAACTATCCGAAGGGTCATATTGTATCAACCATACCTTTAAATCTGGCACTGCTGGTGTTGCACCACTGAATGTAATATGTCCATAGATGGAATTACCATTCACCGCAGCTGTGGCTGTGCCGCTGCAGCCTAAAGTATTTGTACCGGTAACAGTATATATAACAGAACCAGAAGGTATAGTAGAAACCCCGGTACATGTAGTACAGGAAAGACCAGTTGCCGGACTCCAGGAATATGTAGTAGCACCAGCGGCAGACAAGGTCCATGAAGCGCCGCAAAAAGCAGGTGTGGCAGAAGCAGTAACCGAAGGAGTTGGAACTACTGTGACAACTACTGTAGAGAAACAGCCGCCTATAGCATAGGAAACAATAGCGGTGCCGGCCGACAAACCTGTAACAACACCTGTAGAACTACCCACTGAAGCTACAACAGCTATGCCCGAAGCACTACTGCCCCATGTACCTCCAGGAACAGCATCTGCCAAAGGAAGAATACTTCCTACACAAACACTACCCGTACCGGTAATACCCGCTGGAGCGGCGTTGACAGTAAATGTAGTGGTAACAAAACAGCTACTGCTTATGATATATGAAATTGTAGTAGTACCAGCACTAACCCCTGTGACAATACCTGTACCAAAACCAACAATAGCTATACCTGATGACAGAGAACTCCAGGCACCACCCGATACAGCATTGTACAACGAAGCAGTAGCGCCAGAACATACTGTAGTAGTACCGGTAATAGCAGCCGGTGCTGCACTTACTGTTACTACCCTAGAGGCATAAACACTACCACAAGCTGATGATACAGTATAAGTAATAGTTGTTGTACCCGGACTAACACCAGTCACTACTCCAACTGGGCTCACCGTGGCAATAGATGGCAACGAACTGGACCATGTGCCACCAGAAACTGTAGACGACAACGTAACGGCAGACGCTGCACAAACTATAGAAGGGCCCGATAGCGCACCGGCTACGGGAGCAGGATTGACGGTAACAATACGGGTAGCAGCACAGATTGAACCTATTGTGTAAAATATTGTAGCAGTACCTGCTGTTAACCCGGTAACTATCCCTGTGGTTGGCGTTCCAAAACTGGCATGCGCTATGCTCGCTGCACTGCTGCTCCATGTGCCACCTGCTACGGAATTTCCAAGTGTAGTAGTGTCGCCGGTACATACTATTGCCGGTCCGGTGAGTGCGGCAGGCATAGCAAATACGGTCATTATTCGGGAGACAGAACACCCCGTGCTCAATGTATAAGTTACAGTACCTACGCCTGCGCTAATACCTGAAACATTGCCGGTAGCAGGGTGCACTGTAAGAGTAGTTGGTGCTGCTGATGACCATGTTCCGCCTGGTGTTGCAGAAGATAAAGATGTAACTGTGCCGGAACATAAGCTGGATGATCCACTGATAGCTGCCGGTATTGCATTGACTGATATAGCTTTTGTAGCGAAACAACCTGTAGCGAGCTGATACGTAATGACCGCACTACCTACCGATATGCCCGTAACCGTGCCGTATCCACTCCCAACCATTGCTATAGCTATATTGCTACTGGACCATGTGCCTCCCGATGTAGTGTTAGTAAAAGTTGTTGTGGAACCCAAACAAACTGAAGATGCACCAACAATAGCCGAGGGCGCAGGAAATGGGTTTACTGTAACAACAACCGAATGAAATGTAGGCGTTAACCCATAAGAAATTGTGGCAGTCCCTGTGCTGATACCCGTTACCACACCGCTACTGCTTACAGAAGCCACCGCTAGATTTGTACTCGTCCATGTGCCACTTGCCGGAAGGGGACAGGAAAGGGAACTGGAAGCACCTTCGCAGATAACCGTAACACCGGTTATTTGCGCCTTCAGAGCAAATGAACTTAAAAATATTGTGAGTATAAAAAGGATAATGTATTTCATTAATTCCCGGTATTAAAAGGCAACATAATAAAAAATCGTTCTTCCATACAACATGCCTCTACGTATAGGCGTAATATTTACAAAATTTGTTAGTAAAGTGGCATATAAAACTATACATAATACCTATACACTCTTCAGTCTGATCAAGTGTGAATGCAATTTAAGTGCCAAAGAATTATAGCTATCTTCCTTACTTTTGCCAGATACAATGTTGTATTGTATATCTTTACCGCAATCAATAATATTGTGCAATATACAATATAAAGAACATTAATCAATGGAAATAGGCACAGCTACATATATTATCAGTAGTCCGAAAGTAGAAAATTGCCCTACGCCCGACATGCCGGAATATGCCTTTATTGGCAGGTCTAATGTGGGTAAATCATCGCTAATTAATATGCTTACCGGACAAAGTAAGCTGGCAAAAACGTCAAATACACCCGGCAAAACACAACTTATCAATCATTTTCTGGTAAATAAGTCCTTTTATATAGTAGATCTTCCGGGATATGGATTTGCCAAAGTCTCACAAAATACACGTGCCAGTTGGGAAAAAATGATAGCCGACTATCTGCGGCAGCGCACCAACCTTGTAACTGTTTTTGTACTGATAGACAGCCGCCATGAGCCGCAAAACAAAGACCTTGAATTTCTGCGCAAGCTAGGAGAATGGGAAGTTCCTTTCAATGTAGTATTTACAAAAGCTGATAAAAGTACGCAACGCATTGCCGCACGAAATGCCCGACTATTTATAGAAGCCATGAAAAAAGAGTGGGAATTCATACCTAGAAGTTTTATTACCAGTGCAGTAAAATACCTTGGACGGAAAGATATACTTACTTTTATAGAAGAGCTGAATGCGGAATACTTAGCCGCACAAAACAATGAGGAATAAGAGCAACAGCAAGTTAAAAAGCGTTAGCAGTAGAGCATTTAAGCACAGTAATTTATGTCAACATCTGTATTAAAGGAAATTTTCATTTCTATGTTTTAACTTTTTATGGAAAATATGTTATGTTTGTAGTACCCCCGTCAAACAACAGATTGACTATGATACGGAAAGAATATAAAGTAGCGGCGATAAGCCCAGAAAATGACGCAAAAGGAGCCACACACAATAGCTCAAAAGATGATATAATCAAAATAATCAACACATCGCTTCTAAAGGGTGCGATTGTGGAGTTGAAAATTGTAGAAGGAGTCGATTTAAATAACGAAGGCAAACGTTTCAGTAAAATCAGACTGGACATAATTTCTAATACTGACTACGATAAGTATGAAGTGTAGTTTTTCTCTTTTCTAGATACATTCTACCCATATTTTATCCGCTTCATTCTTCCTAATACTCAGGTAGTAACCCGCTATATTAATTGCCATAGGATCGCCAAGCGGAGCTATCATTTGCACGGAAACCGGCTCTCCGGGTACACAACCCATTTCCATCAGCGTCAGCCGAAACTCACTTTCATCATGGCTTTTTATTACCGCATTTACACCTGCGGGCAATTCGGATAGGCGCACCAGCTTTTCTTCCTGCACATTCATTGCAGTAAAGGTACACACTATGCATAATACTACAGAGAATAAACCTGATTTCTATTTCATGGTATTGTACTAATTTACACACCCTATATGCAAGCCCCGAAATGAGTGTAACTGACTGGATAGTATTACTGATTACTCTTGCCGCCATGATTAGCTACGGCCTGTACAAAGGCAAAGGACAAAGCGGCGCATCATCTTACCTGCTGGCAGACAAAAAGATGCCATGGTATGTAGTGCTGCTTGGAGTAATGGCTACCCAAGCAAGTGCCATCACTTTCCTGTCGGCACCCGGCCTGGCGTACACCGACGGAATGAGGTTTGTACAAAATTACTTCGGGCTGCCAATAGCAATGGTGGTGATATGTGTGACATTCATCCCTGTATTCAGCAAGCTGAATGTGTATACCGCCTACCAATATCTGGAGCAGCGTTTTGACCGCAAAACCCGACTACTGACTTCTTTTCTATTCTTGCTTTCTCGCGGCCTCTCTACCGGTATAAGTATATATGCTCCGGCTATTATACTATCATGTATGCTGGGATGGAATATTTATGTGGCAAATATTATAATGGGTGGTCTACTGATGATATATACCTGGTCTGGTGGAGCCAAGGCGGTAGCACACACACAGAAACTGCAGCTACTAATCATACTGGCATCTATGGCAATAGCAGGATTTCTGGTAGTATACAAGTTGCCACATGGGGTAAGTATTAATGATGCATTATATCTGGCGGGAAAAAGTGGCAAGCTAAACGTAATAACGACAGATTTTGACTGGCATGACAAGTATAATATATGGAGCGGCGTAATAGGTGGATTTTTCCTTTCCCTTTCTTACTTTGGCACAGACAATAGTCAGGTAGGCCGATATATAAGCGCAAAAGACACCCGCAGCAGCCGGCTGGGACTGCTGCTCAACGGACTGGTGAAGATACCCATGCAATTTATGATATTACTCATAGGTGCACTGGTATTTGTTTTTTACAGCTTTCAGCCGGCATCTCTTTACTTCAATACTGCCGCCTACAACAATTACCGACAACAGGAGCCGCAGAAAGCTAATGCAGAGCACACACGCTATCTGCAACTGCATCAGCAATATGAACAGCAGGCAACAAGAATTACGTGGGAGAGAAAAGAAAATAATCATACTGCTTTGGCATCATCCCTGAAATCTTTCAACATAACTCAATTACAAATTCAGCAACTTCGGGATAGTGTCTCCAGGTATATATCCACAAAAAAATACAGCCCCG
The DNA here is from genome assembly GCA_021740995.1 of Taibaiella sp. Taxonomy (GTDB): domain Bacteria; phylum Bacteroidota; class Bacteroidia; order Chitinophagales; family Chitinophagaceae; genus Nemorincola. The sequence goes on along the minus strand of JAIOYR010000024.1, from coordinate 21,104 downwards.
ATAATAGCGACACCAACTACATTTTCCTCTACTTCGTTACCAACTCTTTGCCGGCGGGACTTGTAGGACTGTTGTTCGCAGTTATCATTCTGGCATCCTGGGGTTCAATATCTGCCGCACTCAATTCACTTGCGGCATCTTCACTCATGGATATTCAACTTATAGATGGCAACAAGACCTCTAAGTCAGAGCTACAGCTTGGGCGTATACATACGCTTGCCTGGGGTTTGTTTTGTATTGGAGTAGCCATGTTTGCTACAAAAATGGGTTCTCTTATAGAAGCAGTAAACATACTAGGCTCCTTGTTTTATGGCACCATTCTCGGTATTTTTTTGGTAGCCTTTTATATGAAACCGGTTACCGGAAAAACAGTATTCACAGCAGCTGTAATTACAGAGGCAGTTGTCGTTATTGTTTATATCTGCAACATAGTGTCGTTTTTGTGGCTCAATGTAATTGGAGCATTGCTGATGATGCTATTCTGCTTTCTGGTCCACTTTAGGGCCTGTCTGCAACCAGCCAAAAAATAAAAAAACGATCGAAATATCTGCTTTCATAAGGCTTATTCTGCAGTATGCATTTCTCTTAAATTTGCCACCGCAGTCAGCAATGCCTTGTGCGCTGAGTATATTTCCCTGTATACATTGAGCAGCGTAGACGAATCTACATCTGTTATCAGCCCTTTGTTCAGCAGCACCAGTGTATCACTTACAGACAATTCCTGACCTGTTTTATTCTGTAACTGCAGCTGCTCAAGATCTATTGTACTTCCCGTTTTTGCATCGTTCGGCAATAGTTTTTGCAAGGCTTTATAAAACATAGTTTCCTGCTCACGCAATTGTATCAGTAACTCATTAAACGTGTCGTTTGCAGAGGCAGCAACTTCTTTAATATTGTGCTCTATATCCTTCATATTTTTTGCCGCACGCATTATGCTGCGTGTAGTTGTTATCAACTTCCCTAATTGCTCTATTTCTTCGGGCTTCATCTCTTCCTTATCGATTCCTACCAAAAACTTGAGAATATCTCCATGTAGTTGCTTCAGTGTTATATATCCCTTGTCAGCAGAAATTGGTTCAAAGGCAAACTTTTTAATGTTTACAAGCCAGGACTCGTCCTGATGTTCTACATCATCCAGGCCAAGTATTTTACTATTCAACCTAATGGTGTGCTGCAATAATCGTACTGTTTCTTTTTCCGTCAAACCCAGCATTTCTTTTGTGAACTGCTTTTCCTCCAAATTGATGTATTTTATTGAAGACACCTTCTCGCCGGTTTTGAATAAGTTTTCAAGGTAGGTGCCAAAGTGCTCAATGAAAGGATAAAAAATAATGATAGTACCACAGTTTATAAAGGACTGGAATGCTACCAAAGCTATGAGGGGATCAGCCATACTCATTACATTCCTGATCAGGTGAATAAGCGGGAATAGAAATATGGTGGACAAAATTGTAATCACTATATTAAAAATAACGTTACCTACTGCTACCCGCTTTTTATCCGTGTCGCCAGACCATGCACCAATAAGAATTTTCAATGTTGTACCCAGCTCCGACCCAATCACTACACAGGCAGCGCTTTCAAAAGGAATAATACTGCCGTGCAATGCAGTAAGGGTGATTGCCATTGTTGCTGAGCTCGATTGAATAACGGCTGTAATAAGCAGACCTGCTATAATAAAGAGGTAAGGCGACAGGTCTGCGAACCTTGTGATAAATGAAGCATCTACAATACCGGAAACACTGGTCTTCATCCACTCCAGCCCTATAAACAATAATGAAAAACCCATAATAAAATGGGTGAGGTACTTCATATTGTTATTAGATGGAAGCAGTATCTTGATAAGCAGAAATACAACAAGAATTGGATAAGCAATCGCATCTAATTCTATTTTGAAACCCAGCAATGCTACCACCCAACTGCTTACAGTAGTTCCCAGATTGGCACCAAAAGAGACTGCCATAGCGTTGCGCATACTCATTACTCCCGCTCCTACAAATGACAGAACCATGAGTAGCACCACGGAGCTGCTTTGCAGCACCGCCGTTACAAAAGTGCCCGCAACTATTGCTCTCAATTTATGACTTGTCTGCCGTTGCAGAAACTTCTTGAAAGGCCTGCCGGCAAGATTTTTTAGTGAATCCTCAAGTAGCGACATTGCAAAAATAAAAACAGCAACGCCTGCAAAAAGCTGCCACCAATTCATATCTGCCATAATATCCTGGTTTCTATATAAAGTTAAGTTAGATTACCACCAATACCTAAAAAGAAAAAGCAGCTATTGTTAGTAGCTGCTAATAAAATCACGTGCTGTATGCAATACCTATCTTACTTAATATTAGGATTAGGCATCACTGTACGCGCATTACAATCGCACTCATCGGGCTCCTGTATAAAATTATCCAGTCTGTCCTTAACCACAAATGATGTTTTGCTGTCATCTTCATATACTATCTCACTTATAGCCCAATGTTGTCCGTTGGGCAGGCACATGTTGATGGTAGCTACCTGCTTGTAATCTATCACACCTCCAATTATCACACCTTCTTTTGTTACAATTTTATTTTTCGCATCGGAAAAATAGACATAGGAAACACTTTTTATTTTTTTATCAACCAGATTCTTAATCTTCACCTTGAATTTCTGTCTGTCACAATCATAACAACCTGAACACTCACGCTCAAAAGCACAAAGATTAAATATCTTGTTGTGTCTCAGATAGTCTATGCTCTGCGCATTTACCTTGCCGGCTGCCGAAAAAGACAAGCACAATAAAAACAATATTCTCATTCGGGTAAGCATATTCGTTTGTTGTTTTGATGATGAACCTGAACCGAAAACAGGCACTACTGCAATAAAAGCAAGGTAACCCGCTAAGCTACAAATATATAAAATGCAAGGTAAACAAATGGTTTAGTTTGGATATTTTTATGGTAATAATCACTTGTGAACAGTATTCTCACTTTTTAGTAAGCGTACGGAATACGTCCTCCAGTGTTTCTGTCTGTGCCTGCATAGCCCTAATGCTCAGGTCGTGGTTTAGCGCCCATTGCATCACTTCACGGCGAAGAGTATCTGGTTCTGCTGTTGCAATCTTCCATTTATTGCCACCTATATTGTCTATCCGAACTGCATTTTCAAGCTCAGCAAACAATGAATTATCTACTGTTTGTTCCAGTGTAACTATCAGCACATCCTGCCTTGTGTTTGCCTGTTGCAGCTGCTCTATCGAGTCGTCTGCTACCAGGCGACCGTTGTTGATAATGATAACTCTACTGCACATAGCCTGAACCTCCTGCATTATGTGGGTGGAAAGCAGCACAGTTTTATCGGCTCCTATATTTTTTATCAGGTCTCTTATTTCTATAATCTGATTCGGGTCCAATCCGGATGTAGGCTCATCCAATATCAACACCTCAGGGTTGTGAAGCATAGCCTGAGCCAATGCAACACGTTGCTTATACCCTTTGGAAAGCGCACCAATTTTTTTGTGTGCTTCCTTACCCAGTCCGGTAAGACCTATCATTTCTTCTATCCGCCTACCTTTATCCGCACCTATTTTGTGCATACCTGCACTGAACTCCAGGTATTCACGTACATACATTTCAAAATAGAGCGGATTGGCTTCAGGCAAATACCCTACCCTTCTACGCACCTCCATCGGGTTTGTCTCCACATCGAAACCACATACCGAGATGCTACCGGATGTGGCGGGCAGAAAACCGGTAATCATTTTCATGGTTGTTGATTTTCCAGCACCATTAGGTCCCAGAAAACCAGCGATTTCGCCTTTCTTTATTTCAAAAGAAATATTATCCACAGCCTTCTGTGTATCATACAACTTTGTGAGTGCAGTTACTTTTATAGACATGATTTAATAAAAACCGTATTATTTCGACTGCAAAATAAAATAATATATACAGCAGGAACAGACAACTTTCCTTTCAGAATGCAACCGAAATAAATAAAATATTAATATTTTATTTTAGTACCCAGAAACTCGCAGCTATACTGAAATGTATCCAGAACAGGCTCAGCTACATAGTCATGCTCGTATTTGTGCAATTTCAGACTTTTGTCCGCTTGTAAAGTGATGGTAAAAACCCTCAGGTAATTCAGGGAACCTGCTTTACTACTGTCGTTGTTGGTAACTACAATTGAATAAGTACTCTCATTGCTGCTTACATATCCCTGGAGTACCTTTGGCTTAAGGCTTTTATAATACACATCTACTGTGAGAGGCCCCCTGCTGGCGGCCATTACAGTCACGGTGTCAATGGTAGGTGCACCGTTATCGCAGGTGGTAAAACCACCGTATGTACCCAAATATCTGGTTACAGATTTGGTGCCACAAACAGGATCTTCATATCCCGGAGGGCAGGTACATACACCATGTCCGCAAGAGCCACCGTTGAGGCAATCTATACCGTCACAAGAATTTTTTTCACAAGAGGTAAGCACAGCAGTGCCAATGATAGCGGCAAACAGAGAAAAGGTCAATAAAATTTGTCTCCAAAACTTCATGAGTAAATATTTGTACTAAGATAGAATATATTTTTGAGCAGGCAAAAAACTGAAGATAAAAATTATGCAAAGGCATTCCAGCCTTGTGCGGTGAGCGCATGTTTATTGCCACCTTTTGTTTGTAAAACGGCGCCTTCATCTTTACCAGTCACATAACCAATAACACTTATACTATTGTTGCGCACTACCTTTTCATAGTCTTCCTGCCTTATTGTAAAAAGCAACTCATAATCTTCACCACCACTCAGGGCACAAGTCACAACAGACACGCCAAACATGTCTGCTACAGATTTCGTCTCGTCATGTACCGGTATTTTATCCTCATATATGGTACATCCTACATTGCTGTTGCCACAAATGTGCAATAACTCAGAGCTGAGCCCATCGCTTACATCTATCATTGATGTGGGTACAATCTCGTTTTCCTGCAGCCATTCTGTAATATCGGCACGTGGTTCGGGCTTCAGTATTCTACCTATCACGTAAGCCTGCTGTTGCAGGTCGGGCTGAATGCCGGGGTTTTCGAGGAATATCTTTTTTTCGCGCTCCAGCAACTGTAAACCAAGATATGCAGCACCTAGATTGCCTGAAACACAAATAAGGTCTGTGGGGCGGGCGCCACTGCGGGTCACATACTTATCGGGAGCAACCTCACCTATTGCTGTAACACTTATTATAAAGCCTGATTTGGTGCTGGTTGTGTCGCCTCCTATCAGGTCTACACCATACTTCTCGCAGGCAGCATAAACACCTTCATAAAACTCTTCGAGCGCCTCTACCGATATCTTGTTTGACAAAGCTATACTTAGCGTAATGTGGGTAGGTGTCGCCATCATGGCACATATATCTGAGAGATTTACAGCAACCGCTTTGTATCCCAGATGCTTGAGCGGCGTATACATCAGATCAAAGTGAATACCCTCTACCAGCATATCGGTAGAAATTACCGATTGCCTGCCAAACTGGTCTATGACTGCAGCATCGTCGCCTATGCTCAGTATGGTTCCAGCCTGTAGGGTATCGTTGTTTTTTGTCAGGTGGTCTATCAACCCAAATTCACCCAACGAAGCTATTTCTGTTCTCATATTCTGTTATGTACCGCAATGATTATAGATAGTTCAATAATCAGTTTGCAAAGGTAGCTAGTTTAATCCTTAGCAGATTGCAGAAATTTGATAGCGGAAAATACTTTTCATATTCTCCAGATATACAAACACCGGTAAAAAAAACCATGATTCTACTACAAAAAATACTTTAAATATTTTAAAAACATGATGCCCTTATTATAAAATTGAAAAGGAAGTATACCGTGCCAAAAGTAGTGAGTAATAAGGAAGACTAAACCGAAATAATATACCAACCTGTAAATGACTAATAAGATGTTTTTTTGCTGCAAATCTAATAAAGAAAAACACTGCAGCACAAATCACAGGTAAAATCATCAATAGCGGCATAGCTGCTAAAAACAACAGAAAATGCTGCAAAATCAGCAAAGCAACCTATCATCAGGTAAGCAGTAATGCTTGTAATGACATTAACCGAAGCATAAACCTTATAGACTGATAAGGTAATATCAGGGTGCTAAAAAATGCAAAACAGAAATTTAGTGGGACGCAAGAACCTATCTGACCCATAAACAGACAAAAGGACAAAAGTCTACCTACTTAAAAGAAATACCCGCCTGAGGTGAAAGCAATTTATGAACTGACTACAACCCAACCGAATATGCACCAATTCCACTGTGTTATTTAGCACTTTTGGCGATATAAAACCAGATAGTAGTAACCACTGTGGCAACAATTTTACCACAAACCAAACCAGCCCTAAGCAACAAACATCTGTTAGTACCAGCTATAATTTTCTATAAAAAAGTACGTTTTAATTCAACGTATATTTATTGCCAGGCACTGAAAAAAATGTATTTCAGACTACATATTCAGTATACTTATTCAGCCTTTGCCACTCACTATCCACATTATGTGATAAATAAAATCAGTAAAAAATAAACATAGTTCCTATTTTGTAGCACACTTCACAAAACATGAAATTACTCATACCAATAAAGTTTTCTGTATTTCTATTGATCTACCAGCTAGTAATCGGCAGCAGCTATGCACAGCACACATTCAAAACAGTGTGGAAAACATACAATACAGGACAGATAATTCATGAATATACATGTAGCTATACTCATACTGACAGTGCCCGGCTATACATCACTGATAGCTCCAAAACCTATGTATCTACCGATAGCCTGGTAACCATGACAGAATACTACAAAAACAGAGATAATGCAATATACAAGACAATACACTACATGAATGCTAAAAAACAATTGCTAAAAACTGAAGAATATAAAGACGATGCTATTGTGGAAATAAATGAGTGGAAGTACGATGATAAAAACCGCAAACGCTACCATTACAAAGATAATAAGCTAAATGGCAATAGTTACAGAAAACAATATGAATACATAATAGACAAAAAAGCAGGTGATAGAATTGTAGTTGAAAGTTCTTACTTCAATAACAGAATAGAGTTCTACACGAAAATGTACTACGACGAAAAAAATGTTATGCTCAAAGAAGTGCGCCTTAATGACAATAACAAAGATGTGATACATATTGAAACATACACCTATGGAGAGAATGGCAAAGTGAAGGAACGGTCTGTATATTTTCCCGAATTTCAGGTAACCAAGAAGTTCAGCGAACCAGCGGGCAACATTCCCGTAAAATGTTTTGCCACACTGCCTGTTGGCATTGCCGACAAGGTAAACCCAGGCACAAAAATTGCCTATGTGAAGCGGGTAATCGCCAAAAATCAATCGATATTATCAGACCCAGGCTGCAAGGATTATGAATTCACTTTTACCAATTTCTCAAACTGTATGATAACTATAGCCACGACAAAAGTTAACAACGGCAAAATAGTTCGTTACAAATATAAAGAGCGGAAATAGCACTCAGAGATGCAATAGATTATGTAGTAACTGACTCGCCAAACTCCAACAAACCGCTAGGCAACTTCACATCAAAATCTTTGAGGGCTTTAGTTGTATCACCCAGCATTTGCAGTTTTTCTTTTGTTACCATAATCCTCAATCGCCACCCCAGATACAAGTCGCCTGTTGGCATATTGAACTTTGACATCGCCTGATTTACGATCTTTGACGCCTTCTGAAACTGCTGTGAGCAGAAACTCAACAACTGACCATCATAAAAATCATCGCTTCGGGATATTATTCGTTTACCGCCCTCCAGAGTACGAATACCCGCATTGTCTGCCACCAATCTGCGCCACTCATCAGTATCCACCTCTATCTCTGCAAAACTTACCTGCCGGGCTAGCCGCCGGGCTTTGGCTACTTCTTTGGGTTGTAATTCACTGATGTTCTTTGGGTAAAATACCTTTCCATTTTCATCCAGAAAAGGAAGCCCGGCAATATTAATTGCAAAAAAGCGACCGGGATACTTACCCAGATACTTGGTAAGCCAAAGCAATGTGCATATATCTGCCGGCCAGGGTGCAACCCACACCCATGCTTTCGCTTCCTCGTTTCCAGCCATTGCAGCACTTACCTGCAATATCCGCTCTGTATCATCCACCACCACCGGGTTCTTTTCATTCACTACTACCTGTTGCCAGAACGCGCTACGTAGTTCAGAGAACTTCTGTCCGTCTTCAGTCTTTTGGATTGGCCCAATGTTCAGCAGGTCTTTAATAACTACAATCTCTCCTGCCATTTCCGGGGTTGCAGCTATTGCCGCTTCCAGAGGTGTAGCCGCCATATCACCTATTACTATGTGGTAAATCATTGCTTTAATTACTTAAACAGCAAAAATAACGCCCAATATACTAAGATGCATATTATTTGCTGACACAAGGTGGATAAGTATATTCATCACCCATATAAATCCTATTCCTTCACAGTAAAAGTAATATCCACAATTTCTGTTTTCTTTTTTCATTATTTTCACACCGCAAATGAACGCCGAATACAAAAAGATACTGCAGTCCATAAAGCTAAAGCAATATGCACCCATCTATTTAATAGACGGAGAAGAGCCATACTATCTGGATAAGTTGAGGAACATTTTTGAGCAAGAGATACTTACAGAAGCTGAACGGGATTTCAACCTGACCATACTCTATGGAAAAGATGCCAACTGGACAGATGTGTTAAATGCCTGTAAGCGCTTCCCCATGTTCTCTGAAAAACAGGTAGTGATACTAAGAGATGCTGCACAACTGAAAGGGGGCGATGATGATGAAAAAGGTCTTAACTCATTACTGAATTATGTAGAAAAACCTGCCGCGCATACTGTATTCCTGATAGAGCACCCGTTTAAGAAAGCAGATGTGCGCACAAAGTTTGTGAAACGGGTAAAAGAAAAAGGTATTCACTTTACCTCGGACAAAATAAAAGAAGACAAATTACCTGACTGGATTGAGGAATTCGGGCGGGAAACAGGTTTTCATGTAGGCAGGAAGGAAGCTGAAGTATTAGCATCGTATCTGGGCAGCGACCTGCAGAAAATAGCCAATGAGATTGAGAAAATACGCATCAATGTGCCCGATGAAAAACAGCTAACCATGCAACTGATAGCCAGGTACATTGGTATCAGTAAGGAGTACAACATCTTTGATCTGGCACCTACCCTCACCGGCAACAACCGCGAAAAACTGTATGCCATGCTTTCTTACTTCCTTGGCAATACCAAGGCTGCACCAATGCCCCTGCTAATAGGTGCATTTTACACGCACTTCAACCGGTTGTATATTGCCAATTTTGTGCGGGGCAAGACCGATAAAGAAGCTGCTGCCGCCATGGGAATGTCGCCATGGTTTGCAAAGGATGTGATGGCATCGCTGCAGCACTGGCCGCTGCACCGGGTAGAACGCTGCCTGCTGCTACTGGCAAAGTATAACACAATGGCCGTAGGCATAAAAAGCACTGCCGGCGACAAAGAATTACTGAAAGAAATGATAGGACAAATGCTGGAATCATAAATTTGAGAGCATTTATCTAAATTTGAGGAAAATTATTATTCAAATAATCTACAACCAAAATGAAATCAAACCCATTCGTTCTTATAGCCTTTGCAGCTATTTGCTGCACGGCGAAAGTAGTCACGGCCCAAACAGGTGACGAAATAATAAAAAAACACATTGATGCTACCGGGGGCGAGAACAACTGGAGCAAAATAAATACCCTTAAGCTATCGGGAGATATGAAAATGGGTGGTATGGAAATACCTACTACCCGAACTATTGCCAACAACAAAGGAATGAGAACAGACCTTTCAGTGATGGGTATGGAGTGCTTCATCATACTTACAGATAAAGCAGGATGGATGTACATGCCGATTCAGCCCGGTATGGATACCCTCACACCAATGAGCAAGGATCAGGTAAACCAATCAAAACTCATGCTTAATATCAGGAGGTCTCAACTTGCAGACAAATCTTTTATTGCAAAAGCCAATTATTCCGGCATGGATACGCTTGACAAGGCTGCCTGCTTCAAAGTGGCAATAACTGATAACGAAGGCAACAACCAGATAGCTTATTTCGATGCCACAACATACTACATGGTTCGCACCGAGGTGATCGGCAAAACAGCAGATGGCGCTGAACATGAAGTAGTAGTAAATTATAGCAACTTTCAGCGGCAGCCCGAAGGTATAGTGCTACCAATGACAGAGTCGAGCGATGCTTATGGCGGCGATATGGTTTACAAAACCGTAGAAATCAACAAAACGGTGTCTGGCGACCTCTTTAAACCAACTACAGCTAAAAAGTAATATTTCCGGCCTCCGGCTTATAACTATATCAGCACAAAGTATACCAATTTAACTTTATTAATTCCCTGCGAAGACTTACATTCGCAATCTAATTTTGCTGAATCAATGTTACAGACAGATTACATACATGTGCCTTATGGCAGAACAGTACATGGAGAAGATGAAGTTGCGGCGGTGGTAAATGTACTGCGCACCTCTACTCAAATGGGAAAAAATGTGCGGGAAATGGAAGAACGAATTTCCACACTGTATGACAAGAAGTACGGTATCATGGTCAATAGTGGTTCTTCGGCTTTATACCTTGCCGCAGACCTTATGGACTATGAGCCAGGAGCAGAGATTATTACTCCGGCTCTCACCTTCTCTACTACGGTAGCACCTATTGTAAAGAAAGGCTGGATACCGGCTTTCGTAGACGTAGAGGAAGGTACTTATAACCTGGATGCGAACAAGGTAGAGGAAATGATAACGCCTAATACCAAGGCTATGATCATTCCAAACCTGATGGGCAATTTGCCTGATTGGAAAGCACTCCGTGAGATTGCTGACAAACACAATCTTTTTGTACTTGAAGACTCTGCAGACACATTGGGTGCCGAAATAGGTGGCTCATCTTCGGGCCGATTCACAGACATGAGCACCACCAGCTTCTATGGCTCGCATATCATCAACTGTGGTGGCAATGGCGGCATGCTCTGTGTAAATGAAGATGCGCACTACAACCGTGGTCGCCTTTTGCGTAGCTGGGGTCGCAGCTCTTCGCTGTTTGTAGAATCAGAAAAAATAGAAAACCGCTTCAATGTAGAAGTTGACGGTATTCCTTACGATGCAAAATTTGTATTTGAAGAGCCGGGCTACAATATTGAACCATCAGAAATGGGTGCAGCTTTTGGCATAGTGCAGCTCAACAAGCTGGCACAAAATATAGATACCCGGACTGCAAACTACCTGCGTATGCGCGAGTTTTTTGCTCAGTACGAGGAGTTCTTTATACTACCAAAACAATTGCCCGACTCACGTACCGGATGGCTGGCTTATTCATCCACGATTCGTGCTACGGCTCCGTTTATTCGCAGAGATCTTCAGATTTTTCTGGAGAAACGCAATATACAGACCCGTACTGTGTTCACAGGCAACATCCTGCGTCAACCGGGTTTTAAGAATGTAGCCCACAAGGCGGCAAGTGGCGGTTATCCTGAGTCTGACAAAGTAATGAGAGGTGGTATGTTATTGGCATGTCACCATGGCCTGAGCGAAGAACAGATTGCTCATGTAATGGAGAGTGTAACAGTGTTCATGAAAAATTTATAAAATGTTTGTACTTATATTACTGGTTTATCTTGCCTTCAGAAACAGTGTACGGGCCAAACTTAAAGGGCTCAATGGCTGGCTGTGGGCAGGTATTACAGTTATATCATTTATTACAAGCCTTTTCATAGGATGTGCGGTGGTTATTTACAACTTCTGTGCCGATTCTGTAAATCTCGATCAGTTATCCTCGATAGACCCTGCAGTGAGGTTAGCTGCCAGCAAACAATTGGAAGAAGTGCTGAACAATAATCCGTTGCATGCCATCACCATAGAGTTGTTTGGTATAGGTGGTTACCTGCTTATTCGGTACATACTGGATAAAAAACCAAACAAAAAAGAGGTAGAAATACACTGGATGGATAAGCTGGGAGAAAATCGCTAGTTATTTTCTTCAGTAATTCTTAAATTTCTATGACCCGTACTTTTCGTGCGGGTCATTTTTTGGTCTAGAAAGCCTCTTCCGGCAAATAGCAGATTGGAACGGATGGCCAGTTGTCAACCATTGAACGTTTTCTGTTGCGTAGAAAATCATAAAATCCTAGTTTCCTTTTACTTTTTCCTTTTTACTTTCTACTTTAGCCATTCGACTACGTAAAATGAAAAAAGAAAAGATACTGATAATAGGTGCCGGCGGGCAAATAGGTGTAGAACTGGCTTTGGCGCTGCGCAGCGTATATGGAACTGACAATGTAGTAGCATCCGATATAAAGGAGGCACATCCAATGCTGAAAGACGCCGGACCGTACGCAATACTTAATGCTATGGATGCACCTGCTACGCTGGAGCTGATAAGGAAAGAAGGAATAACACAGGTATACCTGCTGGCAGCATTGCTATCTGCTACCGGCGAAAAAGACCCCAAGCGTGCGTGGGATATAAATATGCAAAGCCTGCTGCAACTGCTGGATATGGGTGTGCAGGAAAAGCTATCCAAAATATACTGGCCAAGCTCTATAGCCGTATTTGGCCCTACTACTCCACATCATAATACCCCTCAGCAAACTGTAATAGAACCACGCACTGTATATGGCATCAGCAAGTATGCCGGTGAGCTGTGGTGCCAGTACTACCACCAACGCTGGGGACTGGATGTGCGCAGCCTGCGCTATCCGGGGCTAATAAGCTGGAAATCGGCACCAGGTGGCGGCACTACCGACTATGCAGTGGAAATATACCATGAGGCGCTGAAACACAAAAAGTACACCAGCTTTCTGAGTGAAGATTCCTACCTGCCTATGATGTATATGGATGATGCCATACGCGGAACTATAGAGCTGATGGAGGCCCCCATAGAGCAAATGAAAACCCGTATGGCATACAACCTTTCGGCAATGAGCTTCTCTCCAAAGGAAATAGCAGCAGCGATACAAAAACACATCCCTGAGTTCACCATAGACTATGCCCCCGACTTTCGCCAGCAGATAGCTGATGGCTGGCCCAAAAGCATAGACGACACTACGGCACGTGAGCACTGGAACTGGAAACACGAATTTGACCTGGAGAAAATGACAGCAGCAATGCTGGAGAACCTCGCGAAAGGATTGTAGAATAGCTCAAATAATCATAAAACTACAAATGCCCCGGAAATCAAACCGGGGCATTTGTAGATAATATACTCTAAAGGGTTAGACGAGATTAAAATCACACGCATTAGAGCAGTGCAAGGCTTTCCTCAAGAGTTTTAATCTTTGCCTGCGCATCGCTGTATTTCTTACGCTCGTTTTCTATTACCTCAGGTTTTGCATTAGCCACAAAACGCTCGTTGCCCAGCTTCTTGTCTATTGACAGCAAGAACCCCTGCAGGTAAACGATTTCTTTTTGCATCTCCTGTTTTTGGGCAGCCACATCTATTGTGGCAGCAGCAGCCTCTATATACAGTTTATCAGTCTGTACCACTATTGATATACCACCCTGCACCGGCTCTTTGGTAAAACCTATTTGCTCTGCATTTATCTGGCGGCTCAGTATGTCCTGCACTTCGTTATAGTATGCTTCATCAGGCGTCTGTATCCACAATTTTATGGTATCCTTAGGTTTCAGGCGGTTCTTGTTACGGGTGTCGCGAATAGCGGTTATCAGCTCCTGCAGCAGTGCTCCGCCCTTCAGCATTTTTGCATCGGGTATGACATTTGCAGCAAGTTGTTTTACTACAAGGTCATCACCCGCAGCACGCTCTCGCAATCTATGGTAGATATCCTCTGTAACAAAAGGCATGTAGGGGTGCAGCAGTTGCAATAGCCTTTCATATATCGTGATGGTATGCTCGTACACACTGGCAGCAATTGGTTGATCCATGCCGGGTTTCACCCACTCCAGATACCAGGAGCAGAAGTCATTCCATATCAGTGAATAAATGGCTTTCAACCCCTCGCTGAGGCGGAAATCCTTCATCAACTCTTCCACTTCTGCCGACACTTCAGCAAGGCGTGCATCCATCCATTTTATAGCAAACTGTGCATTCTTGTCATCAAGCGTGGCATCGCATCTGACCTCCCACCCTTTCACCAGCTTCATGGCATTCCACATCTTGTTGCAGAAGAAGCTACCCTGATCCAGTTGACTTTCGTCAAAAAGCAAATCGTTTCCGGCAGGAGAGGAAATCATAACACTAAACCGTACCGCATCGGCACCATGCTCCTCTATGAGTTGGAGCAGATCGGGCGAATTGCCCAGCGATTTACTCATTTTCCTTCCCTGCTTATCACGTACTATTCCGGTGAAGTAAACCTTGTCGAAAGGCTTCTTTCCCATAAACTCATAACCTGCCATAACCATACGAGCGACCCAGAAAAATATAATTTCCGGTGCTGTTACCAGCGTATTGGTAGGATAGTAGTAACTCAGCTCCTTATTATCAGGTGCTGCATTCCAGTCAAACACCTGCATAGGCCACAGCCAACTGCTGAACCATGTGTCCAGTACATCATCGTCCTGCTTCAGTATGGGGTTCTTTGCAGCCAGTTCCGGCTTTTTAGTTTTGTATTGCTCGTGCGCTGCCTCGCTGTTTGCAGCCACGTACAGTCCACCTTCAGTATCGTACCAGGCAGGTATGCGATGCCCCCACCACAGCTGACGGCTTATACACCAATCTTTGATGTTGCCCATCCAGTGGCGGTAGGTGTTCTTAAATTTAGCAGGGTGAAACTCAATTTCATCATCCATCACAGCCGCCAGTGCGGGTTTGGACAGCTCCTGCATATTGCACCACCACTGCATACTCAGGCGTGGCTCTATAACGGCGTCTGTGCGCTCACTGAAACCCACCTGATTGGTGTAATCTTCTTCCTTTACCAGATTGCCGACAGCCTTCAAGTCTTCCACTATCTTTTTGCGTACCGCAAAACGGTCCTGGCCTACATAAAGCTGTGCAGCCTCACTCATAGTACCATCTTCATTGAGGGTATCTATCACCGGCAGACTATGCTTAAGTCCCAGATTGTAGTCATTGATATCGTGGGCGGGAGTAACCTTAAGCGCTCCGGTACCGAATTCTTTATCTATATATTCATCAAAGATGATAGGTATGCGCCTATTGAGCAAGGGAACAAAACAAAACTTACCTGCCAGATGTGTATACCGCTCATCATCAGGGTGCACACACACCGCAGTATCTCCCAGGATAGTTTCGGGACGCACAGTAGCTATAGTGATATACTCGTCTGCTTGCCCGTCTATTTTATACCTTACGTAGTAGAGCTTGGAGTTGGTTTGTTTATGTATTACTTCCTCGTCACTTAGTGCCGTTTTTGCTTTGGGATCCCAGTTTATCATCTTCACCCCTCGGTATATCAGGCCTTTTTCATGGAGCTCTATAAACACCCGTATTACCGCTGCATAATAGTCATCGTCCATAGTGAAAGCAGTACGATCCCAATCTATAGAACAGCCCAGCTTTTCCAGTTGCTTCAGTATGATGCCACCGTATTTTTCCTTCCACTCCCATGCATATTTCAGAAACTCATCGCGTGGCATGGTCTTTTTATCAATGCCCATATCACGCAGCATAGCCACTACCTTGGCCTCTGTAGCTATAGAAGCATGGTCTGTCCCGGGCACCCAACAAGTATTGTAACCCATCATTTTGGCACGGCGAATCAGTATATCCTGCACACTGTTATTAAGTGCGTGACCCATGTGCAGCACCCCTGTCACATTGGGCGGAGGTATAACAATAGTATAGGGCGGTCGGTCATCTGGTACACTTTTGAAATAACCTGAATTGTTCCAATGTGCATACCACTGCTGTTCGGCTTCGTTATGCTGAAAATTTTTACTGAGTTCCATAATAATTCTGTATTAGGTCAAAAGTAGAAAGTAGAAAGTAGATTGTCAAAAGTATGTTGCAAACAGCAGGTACTTAATTGCCGGTTGCCGGTGATTTCCGGAAATAACGAAGGATATGCAGCAAAGAAGGCAACGATAAACCAATTTATGATTTGGCTCACATGGGATTTACCCAAACGCTATAAGAACACCCATGCGGAACATAAGAGAGACCGCAGCCAACCGTAAAAAACAGTTTGATACCTGAAAGCACCGGCAAATCCAAAGGACTTAATCCTTCACCAGCCTGACGACGGCCCTGGTAGCGCCCGTAACGGCAGTAACCCTGAGCATGTACATACCCGGAAGCAAATGTGCAGTGCTTATTGCCTGCTGATTCGCAGTAGCAACCTTAGTCGCTGTTACGTCTCTTCCTGTGATGTCGTAGACACCTACATTGTCAGACAGTTCCAGTCCGGCAACGATTACCTTATCATTTACCGGGTTTGGATAAACTTCGATCGCAGATGTAGTATTTACATCTTCAATGCCTACCGGAGTGTAGGTTTTGCGTATACGCTGGTTATTGGCATCTGCTATGTATATACTGCCCATAGCGTCTACAGCCACCCCAAAAGGTGTATGCAGATTACATCCGTTCACATTACCCAGATCACCACCAAAACCGGGAGTACCATTGCCCACAACGGTAGTAATGATGCCTGATGTATCTACTTTACGAATTACATCATTATCAGCATCTGCTATAAACAGATTTCCTAGAGCATCTACAGCTATACCTGCTGTACGGTCGAATGTGGCCAAAATTGCAGGACCACCATCTCCAGAATAACCATGCACGCCTGTGCCGGCATAGGTTGTGATAACACCATTAGCATCCACCTTTCTGATAACGTTATTAAGCATATCAGAAATGTAGACATTACCTCTTCTGTCTGCAGCAACTGCATAAGGAGAATCAAGACGGGCAACAGTGGCCAGGGTATCATCGCCCCAGTATCCGGCCGTATCATCACCGGCAAACCTTGAAATAATACCTGCAGGATTGATCTTGCGTACTACGTGATTTATTCCATCGGCTATGTACATATTACCAGCCGTATCAAAAGCCATACCATAAGGGCTACCCAGCTTTGCTGCATTTGCAGGGCCATCGTTACCGCTATTGCCCTGTATGCCAATACCGGCAATAGTAGAAATAATACCCGCCGAATTTACCTTGCGGATAACATCAAAACTGGCATCAGAAATATAAAGATTATTGTTTTTATCCAATGCAATTCCGTTAGGCACTATATTGGCAGATGTGCCTACCGAACCATCGCCCGAGAAGCCGTAAACACCGGTACCGGCAATGGTATATATATTTCCAAATGTATTTATTTTGCGCACTCTCAGATTGCCCTGATCCAAAATGTAGACGTTTCCTGTAGGATCTACCAAAACATTTAATGGTGCATTGATCTGCGCACCGGCAGCAGCAGTGCCATCACCTGAATGGCCGGCAACGCCGGTACCAGCATAGGTATATATTTTTTGAACCTGCGACTGTGCTGTGGCTGAAAATAATAGAGTAGTAAGAAATAAAATTGGAAATGTAAATCTCATACGGAATGTTTGGTCAAATATAAAGTATTTTTTTCTCAATAAACTGGGTATTCAAAGGAAAAATGACTCAAATTTTGTAGAGTAAAATCGACAGCTGAAAATACTAAAATTCGATAATACTAAACTTACTTTTTAGGCTTTGCAGTAAAGTTACCGTCAAGAAAACGCTTGAAATGGGCATCACCTATCAATCTGACATTTGAACGGTCATAATAAGACAAACCCATTACAGTAGAAAACATGGTATCGCCATTAATATAGTTGTAATACAGGTTTTTATTGTCGGCTGATACCTGCCAGGTAAACCTCAGTGTGTCTACATCGGTAGTATCACACTTTGTTGGATAAAAATAAAATCCTGTACTGTCTTTATTGAATACCAATTCATTGGCAACACGACAATCTGCACCGGAATCCGCGATACCTCTGGTGTGTGACTGTATTTTCCAAGTATTATCCGTCAGAGCTACATATGCTTTCAGCGCTTCTTTTTCCTTGTAACATCCGGTGAAGCATGCTAAAGTAACAGCAGCCAATAACAACAGTTTTTTCATCTTATTTATTTTCGTTTGTAAAGATAATTAATACAATTTAAAAGCAGCGAATTACCAAGGATTTTTCAATACAACATATCCTTATATTGCAATATCAGTTGCTTTTGTTGTCTTTCTGGAGATTCATAACGCGCAATGCAGGTGCTGCCACCCAGGTAACACCTACTACCAGCAGGGTCATACAGCCACCAAAAACCACCGCTGGAACTGTGCCCATCCACCTGGCTGTTAAGCCGCTCTCCATAGCCCCCAATTCATTGGAAGAGCTGATAAACATTGTATTGACCGCTGCCACCCTACCCCGCATACTGTCTGGGGTATAAACCTGCAAAATAGTGCCGCGTATCACCACACTAACGGCATCGAACATTCCACCGGCGAGCAACATAAAAAATGCGATGATGAAACCGTAAGAAACACCAAATCCTGCTACAGTAAACACATGCTCACTGCCAAAATAGCCACAGAAACCAAAAACGATAGTAGTAACACCAAAGGCGGCTATGGAATACATGAGCCATGCACCAGGATTATTTTTGAGCGGAAAAAATGACAAAAAGGCCAGAGCTATTATAGATCCTATACCCGGAGCCGCTCGCAGCCAACCATAACCCACCTCTCCTATTTTCAGGATATCGTCTGCAAAAACCGGAAGCAGTGCTACCGCTCCGCCAAAAAGCACTGCAAACATATCGAGCGAGAGCGCAGCAAGTATTATTTGTGTGCGAAACACAAACCGCAACCCCTCGCCCAGGCTTTTGAGGATTGGCTCTCTGTTTTTGTTAAGTATCGGCTGCCTGGGAATACAAAATAATGCCACAAGCCCCGCCAACTGAAACAAAATAATCGACGACAGACTAAACTGAAAACCAAAAATGGCTATCATAAAACCTCCTAGAAGCGGACCAAAGACAGCTCCAGCCTGCCACGCTCCGCTGCTCCAGGTCGTTGCGTTAGGGTATAGTTCTTTGGGCACCAGCATACCCATAAGCGAAAAAGACGAAGGACTGAAAAATGCCCTGAGTGCACCTCCTACGAATATACCGGCATAGATGAGCCACACAATCCGGCTTACTGCCAATACCTGCCCTATGCCAGGCCAGGCAAGCACTACAAATACAACTGAGAGCAGGATGTAACCTACAAAACACTGAATCATCAGCATTTTTTTTTCCCGCAAATCCACAAAATGACCGGAAAATAAAGAAAACCCCAATGCAGGTATTACCTCCCATAGTCCTATCATACCCAAGGCCAGCTTGTCGTGCGTGAGCTGGTATACATAATAGCTGATAATAGTAGCCTGCATACTAACGGCCATAATAATGGCGAAGCGCATTAGCAGGTAATACCTGAAGTGCGGATAGGATAATGCCTTGTTTTTATGGAGAAACTGAGCTGATGATAACAATTAACTGCATTTTGAGTGCCGCAAAAATATTGTTTAGGGACGATATTTACTGCTAAATTTGTGCCTGATGAATAATCTGCGACAGATAACCGGCACCAGTATTGTACAGGCTTTCCATGAGCTGCGTGCCAACAAGTTGCGGACATTCCTGTCTCTACTCGGTATTACTATTGGTATTTTTTGTATCATATCGGTACTCACTGTGCTGGATAGCCTGAAAAACAGCATACAGAAAGACATGGCCACTCTGGGCAGTGATGTGCTGTACATTGGCAGATGGCCGTGGATGGATGACGGTGGGGAGTATAACTGGTGGGAATACTGGCGTAGACCAGGCATGACGCCCCGCGAAGTAAGAGCAATAGAAACTCAGGTACCGGATGCAGCAACAGCCACCCTCTGCCTCAGCACCCGTAGACTTACTGTGAAGTATCAGGATATGGAACTGAGCAGCATTTCTGGCTACGCGGTACTTAGCTTCTTCGACAAAGTGCAGAATATAGAGATTCAGCTGGGCAGGTACCTTAGTACATCTGAGCTGGACGGCGGAAACAATTCGGTAGTACTGGGAAACACAGTATATCACAATCTTTTTCCTGGCAGCGTAGACCCATTGGGCAAAAAAGTAAGTTTTCTGGGTCGCAGATTTGTAGTTGTAGGTGTCATGAAAAAAGCAGGGCAAAACTTGGCAGGGTTCGATTATGACAACTCTGTAGTGTTTCCCTATTATGCTGCTTCTTCGCTGCTCGATGTTCGCTCGCTCAGCTACGATCCCATGCTGGCAGTAAAGGCCGCCAAGGGCAAAGACATGGAGGAGGTGAAGTATGAAGTGGAAGGGGTGCTGCGGCGAATACGCAAGGTAAAACCCGGGCAACCCAGCGATTTCGCCATTAACCAGTTGAGTCAGGTATCTGAGCGGCTGAATATGGTGTTTGGCACCATAGATATTGTAGCATGGTTTATAGGTGGGCTTTCCTTGCTGGTAGGCGCTTTCGGTATAGCCAATATCATGTTTGTAACCGTAAAAGAGCGCACAAAAATAATAGGGCTGAAAAAGGCAATAGGCGCACGCCGGAGGTCAATTTTACTCGAATTTCTGCTGGAAGCCGTAGTGCTTTCGCTGATTGGCGGCATATTCGGAATTCTGATTGTGGTGCTGCTTGGATTGCTGTTAACCTACGCTTTCGATTTCGAGGTTATTCTCTCGTTAAACAATTTCTTTGTTGGTGTATTTGTATCTATATTCGTAGGCGTATTGGCAGGAATAATACCCGCAATCAGCGCATCTAAGCTGGATCCGGTTGTGGCAATACGTACTAATTAATGCATCCTTTTGTTAAAACACCCTTATGAACGATAAGAGAATCCTGATACTGGACAAGGAACGTATTTCATTCAAACTGCGCAGGATGGCCTACGAAATATGGGAGCGCAACAGTGATGAGAAAGAAATAATAGTAATAGGTATAGATGGCAGCGGCAAGATAGTAGCTGCTAATCTGGTGGAAATACTCAAAGAAATAAGCCCACTGAAAATTCGCTCAATAACAGTAACTATCAATAAAAAAAGCCCACTTGACTTTGTGTTTGACATAGACGAGAACC